>NZ_JBHTMX010000139.1:0-7651 GCF_042679725.1 Methylopila musalis | reverse complement strand
GAGGCGCGGCCCGCGCCGCGCCGGGTGATCGATCCGGGCGAACGCGTGGCGCTCGCCTCCGCGGCGCCGGTCCCGGAGCCCCGCGAGGAGCAGCTGCGCGCGCCCAAAACCATCGAGGAGCTGATCGAGGCCGGCGTCCTTCCGGGCCGCTGACCGCAGGGCCGCGCGAGCGATCCCGAGCCGCGGCCGCGAACGTTCCGAACCTTTCGAAACGCACCGTTTTGAAGCCGTGGCGGCATCTGTCGCCACGGCTTTTTCGTGTGGTTTTCTAGGACTATGAGGGTTGCGAAAAGGACACGGCGTCGCATGCGGCGATCCGTGCGAAGGTCAAGGCCGCGAAAGATTTTTTTCGATCCGGCTGGAATTGTTCAGCTTCTGAAGCGCGGGGCCTTGCGCCTAAAGTGGCGGGGGTCTAAGCCTCGCGAAAAGGTGTCGGCGCTCGTGGCATGCCACGGGATCGAGCCGAGCACGGGACCGGGTGAACGGCGACGCCGTCCGTCCGGCCATGAGGAACGGAGGCGGCTGAGCCATGCCCGATCTGCTTGCGGATTACCTGCCGCTCGTGATCTTCCTCGGCGTCTCGCTCGTGATTGGCGTGGCGCTTCTCGCCTCGCCCTTCCTGATCGCCTACAAGAATCCGGACCCCGAAAAGCTCTCGGCCTACGAGTGCGGCTTCAACGCGTTCGACGACGCGCGCATGAAGTTCGACGTCCGATTCTATCTGGTCGCCATCCTGTTCATCATCTTCGATCTCGAAGTCGCGTTCCTGTTCCCCTGGGCGGTCGCGTTCAAGGAGGTCGGTCTGTTCGGCTTCTGGTCGATGATGGCGTTCCTCGGGGTGCTGACGATCGGTTTCATCTATGAGTGGCGCAAGGGAGCCCTGGAATGGGACTGAGCCCGACCTCGCCCGGCACGCTGATCGCGCCCGCGCCCAAGGGGCTGACGGACGCCTCCGGCCGCCCGCTCGGCCATGACGACGCCTTCTTCACCGGCGTGAACGACGAGCTCGCCGACAAGGGCTTCCTCGTCACCTCCACCGAGGACCTCATCACCTGGGCCCGCACCGGCTCGCTGATGTGGATGACCTTCGGCCTCGCCTGCTGCGCGGTGGAGATGATGCAGGTCTCCATGCCGCGCTACGACGTGGAGCGGTTCGGCTTCGCGCCGCGCGCCAGCCCGCGCCAGTCGGACGTGATGATCGTCGCCGGCACGCTGACCAACAAGATGGCCCCGGCCCTGCGCAAGGTCTACGACCAGATGCCGGAGCCGCGCTACGTCATCTCCATGGGCTCCTGCGCCAACGGCGGCGGCTACTACCACTACTCCTACGCGGTGGTGCGCGGCTGCGACCGCGTGGTGCCGGTGGACGTCTATGTGCCGGGCTGCCCGCCGACCGCCGAGGCGCTGCTCTACGGCGTTCTGCTGCTGCAGAAAAAGATCCGCCGCACCGGCACGATCGAGCGCTGAGGGCAGGGCATGAGCGTCTCCTCCGAAGAGGTTCTGAACGCGCTGGCGGTCCGCGTCGCCGAGGGTCTGGGCGACGCCGCGCTGTCCACCACCGTGGCCTATGGCGAGCTGACCGTGACGGCCGAGGCGTCGCGCATCGTGGAGGTCGTCACCTTCCTGCGCGACGATCCAGAGTGCCGGTTCGTGTCCTTCGTCGACGTCTGCGGCGTGGACTGGCCGGCGCGCGCCAAGCGTTTCGACGTGGTCTATCATCTGCTCTCGCCCTACCGGAACACGCGGGTGCGCGTGAAAGTGGCGGCGGACGACGTGGAGCCGGTGCCCTCGATCACCGGCGTGTTCCCCGGCGCGCTCTGGTTCGAGCGCGAGGCCTACGACCTTTACGGCGTGCTGTTCTCCGGCCACCCGGACCTGCGCCGTCTGCTCACCGATTACGGCTTCGACGGCCATCCGCTGCGCAAGGACTTCCCCACCACCGGTTACGTGGAGGTGCGCTGGGACGACGAGGCCAAGCGCGTGGTCTACGAGCCGGTGCGCCTGAACCAGGAGTTCCGCAACTTCGACTTTCTCTCGCCGTGGGAGGGCGTGGACTACGTCCTGCCGGGCGACGAGAAGGCCAAGGCGAACTGAGGCCGGGGCGATGGCGGCGGGAGAGCGCGTCAGCGGGCGACGCCTGCGCGGCGGGAACGGAGGCGCTCATGTCTGAGCCCCTGCCGCTCCGTGCCGGCGGATGCCTGTGCGGCGCCGTGCGCTTCGCCGCGCGGCCCGGACCGCACATGGACGTGTGCCATTGCGGCATGTGCCGGCGCTGGAGCGGCGGCGTATTCATGGCCGTTCCCGTGACGGAGCTGACCATCGAGGACGGGTCGCCGCTCGGCGCCTACGCCTCGTCGGACTACGGCGAGCGGGCCTTCTGCCGCAACTGCGGCTCCAGCCTGTTCTGGCGCATGCGCGACGGCTCCTCTGCGGCGGCGTCGCTGCAGGCCTTCGACGACCTGTCCGGCATCGATTTCGCCGAAGAGATCTTCATCGACGACAAGCCCGCCCTCTACAGCTTCGCCGACGACACGGCCAAGCTGACCGGGGCGGAGTTCGTGGCGCGCGTGAGCGGGCAGGAGCAGGCCGGTGGCTGAAGCCGACATCCGCAATTTCACCATCAACTTCGGGCCGCAGCATCCGGCGGCGCACGGCGTGCTGCGCCTTGTGCTGGAGCTCGACGGCGAGGTGGTGGAGCGCGTCGATCCGCACATCGGGCTGCTGCATCGCGGCACCGAGAAGCTGATCGAGACCAAGACCTTCATGCAGGCGATGCCCTATTTCGACCGGCTCGACTACGTCGCGCCGATGAACCAGGAGCACGCCTACTGCCTCGCGGTGGAGCGCCTGCTCGGGGTCGAGATCCCCATGCGCGCGCAGCTCATCCGCGTGCTCTATTCCGAGATCGGCCGCATCCTCTCCCATCTCCTCAACGTGACCACGCAGGCCATGGACGTGGGCGCGCTCACCCCGCCGCTGTGGGGCTTCGAGGAGCGCGAGAAGCTGATGGTGTTCTATGAGCGGGCCTCGGGCTCGCGCATGCACGCGGCCTATTTCCGCCCCGGCGGCGTGCACCAGGACCTGCCCGACGCATTGATCGAGGACATCGATCGCTGGTGCGTCGGCTTCTACAAGGCGCTCGCCGACATCGACGCGCTGCTGACCGAGAACCGCATCTTCAAGCAGCGCAACGTGGACATCGGCGTGGTGCCGCTGAACGAGGCGTGGGAATGGGGCTTCTCGGGCGTGATGGTGCGCGGCTCCGGCGCGGCGTGGGACCTGCGCAAGTCGCAGCCCTACGACTGCTACGCCGACCTCGATTTCGACATCCCGATCGGCAAGAACGGCGACTGCTACGACCGCTATCTCATCCGCATGGAGGAGATGCGTCAGGCGACCCACATCATGCAGCAGTGCTGCGCGCGCCTGAAGACGGAGCGCGGCCCGGTCGCGACCCTCGACGGCAAGGTGGCGCCGCCGAAGCGGGGCGAGATGAAGCGCTCGATGGAGGCGCTCATCCACCACTTCAAGCTCTACACCGAAGGCTATCGCGTGCCCGAGGGCGAGGTCTACGCCGCGGTCGAGGCACCGAAGGGCGAGTTCGGCGTCTATCTGGTGTCGAACGGCGACAACAAGCCGTACCGCTGCAAGATCCGCGCGCCCGGCTTCGCGCACCTGCAGGCGATGGACCACCTGTGCCGCGGCACGATGCTGGCCGACGTCTCCGCCATCCTCGGCTCGCTCGACATCGTGTTCGGGGAGGTGGACCGGTGAGGCTCGTCGCTCGGACAAACAGGGCGCGGGTCTTCACCTCTCCCCGGCGGGGAGAGGTCGGCCCGCAGGGCCGGGTGAGGGGGCTTCGGTCCTCTCCGCAACGCCTTCGCCCCCTCACCCGCGAGGCTTCGCCTCGCGACCTCTCCCCGCTGGGGAGAGGTGGGAGCCATATCCTGCCCGCGGGGAGCGCCGCCTGATGTCCGTCCGTCGTCTCGCCGAGGTCCAGCCCGCCGATTTCGAGTTCACGCAGGACAACCTGCAGTGGGCCGAGGGGCAGATCGCAAAGTATCCGGAAGGCCGTCAGGCCTCCGCCGTCATTCCGCTGCTGTGGAAGGCGCAGGAGCAGCACGACGGCTGGCTGCCGGAGCCGGCGATCCGCCGCGTGGCCGAGATGCTGGGCATGCCGGTGATCCGGGTGATGGAGGTCGCGACCTTCTACACCATGTTCAACCTGAAGCCGGTGGGCGAGCATTTCGTCCAGCTCTGCGGCACCACGCCCTGCGCGCTGCGCGGCGCGGAGCGGCTGAAGGACGTCTGCCGCAAGATCATTGGCGAGCAGAACCACGTCACCGCCGACGGCAAGCTGTCCTGGCTCGAAGTGGAGTGCCTCGGCGCCTGCGCCAACGCGCCCATGGTCCAGATCAACTTCGACTATTACGAGGACCTCGACCCGGCGAGCTTCGAGACGCTGCTCGAGGACTTGCGCGCCGGCCGCGCCGTGACGACCGGCTCCCAGACCGGCCGCTCGTGCTCGGCGCCTCTGGGCGGCGACACCTCGCTCACCGACGAGAGCCTCTATGACGGCTCGGTGGTCGGCGGCTGGAAGAGCCGCTTCAGCGAGGAGCCCGCGCCCGCGGAGGCCGCCCAGCAGGACAGCGCCGCCAAGCCGAAGGAGGGCGCACGCCCCGAGGCGAAGGCCGCCGGCGACAGCAAGGACGCGGACGCCGTGGGCAAGACGACGCCCGCCGGCGCGACGCCGTCCGACAAGGGAGCATGACGCCATGCTGACCGATCGCGACCGGATTTTCACCAATCTCAACGGCCGCCGCGGCGCCGATCTCGACAGCGCGCTGAAACGCGGCGCGTGGGACGAGACCAAGTTCCTGCTGGACAAGGGCCGGGACTGGATCGTGGCCGAGATGAAGGCCTCTGGCCTGCGCGGCCGGGGCGGGGCGGGCTTCCCAACCGGCCTGAAGTGGTCCTTCATGCCGAAGCCGCAGGAGGGCCGTCCGCACTATCTGGTCGTCAACGCCGACGAGTCCGAGCCCGGCACCTGCAAGGACCGGGAGATCATGCGGAACGATCCGCATCTCCTGATCGAGGGCTGCCTGATCGCGTCCTTCGCGATGCACGCCCACGCCTGCTACATCTACATCCGCGGCGAATACGTGCGGGAGCGCGAGGCGCTGCAGCGCGCCGTGGACGAGGCCTACGCCGCCAATCTGGTGGGCAAGAACAACACCCACGGCTGGCCGTTCGACATCTACGTCCACCACGGCGCCGGCGCCTACATCTGCGGCGAAGAGACCGCGCTGCTCGAAAGCCTCGAAGGCAAGAAGGGCATGCCCCGGCTGAAGCCGCCGTTCCCGGCCAACATGGGCCTCTACGGCAACCCGACCACGGTGAACAACGTGGAGTCGATCGCGGTCGCGGGCACGATCCTGCGGCGCGGCGGCGCGTGGTTCGCCGGCCTCGGCAAGCCGAACAACACCGGCACCAAGCTGTTCTCCATCTCCGGCCACGTGGAGCGGCCGTGCAACGTGGAGGAGGAGATGGGCATCTCCTTCCGCGAGCTGGTGGAGAAGCACTGCGGCGGCATCCGCGGCGGCTGGGACAACCTCTACGCGGTCATCCCCGGCGGATCGTCGGTGCCGGTGCTGCCGGAGCACCAGTGCCAGGACCTGTCGATGGACTTCGACACCCTGCGCAACCTGCGCTCGGGCCTCGGCACCGCGGCGGTGATCGTGATGGACAAGTCCACCGACATCGTGCGCGCCATCGCCCGCATCTCGCATTTCTACAAGCACGAGAGCTGCGGCCAGTGCACGCCGTGCCGCGAGGGCACGGGCTGGATGTGGCGGGTGCTGGAGCGCATGGCGGTCGGCCGCGCCGAGAAGCGCGAGATCGACATGCTGCTGGAGGTCTCCACCCAGGTGGAGGGCCACACCATCTGCGCGCTCGGCGACGCCGCGGCCTGGCCGGTGCAGGGCCTGATCCGGCACTACCGCCACGAGATCGAGAAGCGCATCGACGACTACGCCGCGAACCCCGCCCCGCGGGATTACGCCATGGCGGCGGAGTGAGCGCGATGGCCGGCTCGATCCAGCCCCACGCCGTCATGCCCGAGCTGTGCTCGGGCGTCCACGACTTCGGCGTGGAGCGCGGCGGCCATCAAATCGTGGATACCCGCGCTGCGCGCGGGCATGACGTGAAGCCGAGGCGGACCCGCCCATGACCAAGATCATCGTCGACGGCGCCGAGGTCGACGTCCCGGCCGACTACACCATCCTGCAGGCCTGCGAGGCGGCGGGCGCGGAGATTCCGCGCTTCTGCTTCCACGAGCGGCTGTCGATCGCCGGCAACTGCCGCATGTGCCTCGTCGAGGTGAAGGGCGGGCCGCCCAAGCCGGTGGCCTCCTGCGCCATGGGCGTGCGCGATCTGCGCCCCGGGCCGAACGGCGAGCCGCCGGTGGTCTCCACCCGCTCGCCCATGGTCAAGAAGGCGCGCGAGGGGGTGATGGAGTTCCTGCTCATCAACCACCCGCTGGATTGCCCGATCTGCGACCAGGGCGGCGAGTGCGACCTGCAGGACCAGGCCATGGCCTACGGCGTCTCGGGTTCGCGCTTCCACGAGAACAAGCGCGCGGTCGAGGACAAGTACATCGGCCCGCTGGTCAAGACGACCATGACGCGCTGCATCCACTGCACCCGCTGCGTGCGCTTCGTGACCGAGGTTACCGGCGTCGCGGAACTCGGCGCCATCGGCCGCGGCGAGGACATGGAGATCACCACGTATCTGGAGTCCGCGCTGTCGTCGGAGCTGCAGGGCAACGTGATCGACCTGTGCCCGGTCGGCGCGCTGACCTCGCGGCCCTACGCCTTCCAGGCCCGGCCGTGGGAGCTGTCCAAGACCGAATCCGTCGACGTGATGGACGCGCTCGGATCCGCCATCCGGGTGGACGCCCGCGGGCGCGAGGTCATGCGCATCCTGCCGCGCGTGAACGAGGACGTGAACGAGGAGTGGATCTCCGACAAGACCCGCTTCGTCTGGGACGGGCTGCGCGCCCAGCGGCTGGACCGGCCCTACGTGCGTGAGAACGGCCGCCTGCGCCCGGCCTCCTGGCCCGAGGCGCTGGCGAAGGTGGCCGGCGCCATCAAGAGCGCGGACGCCTCCCGCGTCGGCGCGATCGTCGGTGATCTCGCCGCCGCCGAAGAGATGTTCGCGCTGAAGGATCTGCTGACCCGTCTCGGCGTCGCGAACATCGACGCCCGGCAGGACGGCGCCGCGATCGATCCGGTCGCGGGCCGCGCAGGCTATCTGTTCAATCCGGGGATCGCCGGCGTGGACGAGGCCGACGCGATCCTGATCGTCGGGGCCAATCCGCGGCTCGAGGCGCCGGTGCTGAACGCCCGCATCCGCCGGGCGTGGCGCCAGCGCGGCGTGCGCGTCGGGCTCATCGGCGAGCGCGCGGACCTGACCTACGGCGCCGAGCACATCGGGGCCGGAACCGACAGCCTGATCGAGCTGGTCGAGGGCAAGCACTCCTTCGCCAAGGCGCTGTCCGAGGCCAGCCGGCCGCTGACCCTGATCGGCGCCGGGGCCCTGGCGCGGGCGGACGGCGCGGCGGTGCTCTCCGCCGCGGCGCGGCTGGCGCAGG
>NZ_JBHTMX010000138.1:0-7677 GCF_042679725.1 Methylopila musalis | reverse complement strand
GCGGCTCCCGCCGCTGCGCCGTCCGCCGCCGTCGGGGCGGAGGCCGCGAAACCCGCCTGGAGCCGCCGCACCCCCTATCCGGCCGCGCTCGCGGTCAACCGCCGGCTGTCCTCGCCGTCCTCGGCCAAGGACATCCGCCATCTCGAAGTCGCGCTCGGCGACAGCGGCCTGACCTATGAGGCGGGCGACGCGCTGGGCGTCATCCCGGTCAACGACCCGGCGCTCGTCACCGCGCTGCTGGCGCGGCTCGGCCTCAAGCCCGACGCGAGCGTTCCGGGTCACGATCGGCCGCTCGGCGCGCTGCTGGCGTCCGCCTTCGAGATCCGCACGCCCTCGCGCGATCTGGTGGCGGCGGTCGAGGCCCGCGCCGGCGACGAGGCCCTGACCCACGTGCTGCGCCACGGCGACAAGGAGGCGCTGGACGCCTTCCTGTGGGGCCGGGACGTGCTGGACCTGCTCGCCATCAACACGGCGGTCGGCTTCGACGCGGAGGCGTTCACGGGCCTGCTGCGCCCGCTGCAGCACCGGGCCTATTCGATCTCGTCGAGCCCGCTGGTCCATCCGGCGAGCGTCCACCTCACGGTCGCCGCGGTGCGCTGGCGTTCCGAGCACCGGGACCACGGCGGCGTCTGCTCCACCTTCCTCGCCGATCGCGTGGCGGCGGACGGGACGGTCGGCGTGTTCGTTTCGCCCAACAAGGCGTTCCGGCCGCCGGCGGATCCCAACGCGCCCATGGTCATGATCGGGCCGGGCACCGGGATCGCGCCGTTCCGCGCCTTCCTGCAGCAGCGGCAGGCGACCGGCGCCACGGGCCGCAACTGGCTGTTCTTCGGCGACCAGCACCGCGCCCACGACTTCTCCTACGAGGACGAGCTTGGCGCCATGAGCCGCGACGGGCTGCTGACCCGGCTCGATCTCGCCTTCTCCCGGGATCAGGCCGAGAAGATCTATGTGCAGACCCGCATGCGGGAGAACGGCCGCGACCTGTTCGCGTGGCTGGAGGACGGCGCCTCGATTTACGTCTGCGGCGACGCCAGCCGCATGGCCAAGGACGTGGACGACGCCCTGCACGACGTGGTCCGCGTCCACGGCGACCGCTTGCCGGAGGCTGCGGCCGACTACGTCGACGACCTGCGCAAGGCCAAGCGCTACCTCCGAGACGTGTACTGACCCGCCCCGAAACCGCGCCAAGGGATCGACGCGCCATGTCCCAGCCCTGCCGCGGCGGCGGCTGTCCGAACCGCAGGTTCAACGAACGCGATACGCTGCTCGCCGAGCCCGGCGTCTTCGCCACCCGGATCGGGGCGTCGTTCGAGCGCGTCGCGCGCGACCTGCGCGGCATGGACGGGCTGGTGACGGTGACGTCGAACCCGGTCGCGGTCATGACCCAGATCGGCGGGCTGCCGCAGGCGTCGCGCGCGGGCGAGCGGTTCGCGGGCCCGAAATCGGGCGCGGCGCTGCGCCTGCGCCCCGAAAGCGTGGCGGCGGCGCTCGCGGTGGAGCGGGCCGCCTGCGGCCGCGCGCCCTGCTCGGTGCGCTTCTTCACGCCGGAAGGCGGCGCGCTGCACAAGGTGTTTCTGCCGTCGCTGATCGACGACTACGCCTTCGCGGAGCTGACGGTGGACTGGGGCGCGGCGGAGGATGTCGGCGCGGCGGAAACCGCGGTCCGCGACGCCCGCGCTCCCGACGCCGCCTGCTGGAGCCGTCGCGGCCTCGGCTTCCACCTCGACAGCCTGTTCGGCGACGGCGGCCTGCGCCGCCGCACGCTGCTGCCGGCCTGGGGCCGGGACGAGGCCTGGCGGATCGATCCGGAGCTTGCGGTCCAGTGTCTCGGCCTCATGAACGAGGCCCGCGCGCCGGTCACGATCATCGTGCCGAACGAGGCCTTCGCGCAGATGCATGTGGGCGCGCTCGACGACGTGCGCCGCGCGGGCGACCGGCTGCGGCTCTGCGCCGGCGACTGCTCGGTCTCGCTCGACATGGCGGAGGTCGATGAGGTCTGGGTCACGCGCCACGACGAGCGCGGCCGCGCCGGCCTGACCGTCGAGTTCTACGACTGGGGCTTCCAGTGCGTGGCGCAGATCACCGAAACCGGCGACGACCCCCGCCTCGCCCGCTTCTGGCGCCGCTCCGTCGAAGCCCTGCCGCCGCTGCGGGCGTGAAGCGCCTTCTTCCTTGTCCCGGCCTTGAGCCGGGATCCAGAGACTCTGGGTTTTCAAAACAAAGCGCGACGTTTGGGACGCCCCATTCTGCCACGCTGACGTGTCTGGGTCCCGGCTCAAGGCCGGGACAAGAAAGGGGGCGCGAGCCCCCTCAGATCTTCACCACCTCGGTCAGGCGGGCGAGCTCGGTTTCGATGCGCTTCATCACGCTTTCGCCGGTGGCCGAAAGCGCGCTCATTTCCTGCGCCACCACGTTGAAGCCGGCGCCGTGTTCGGCGGCGCGGGCGGCTTCGATGCGGGCGTTCAGCGCCAGCAGCCGCAGCGTCTTCAGCGTGGCGAAGATTTCGGTGATCGCCGCGTGCATCAGCGTGACCGAGGCGCGGCCGGAGTCGAGCCGGTCCGCGAGGTCGGTGAGGCGGCTCGAGTCGAGGATGATGCCGTCGAGATAGCGCACCTCGCCGGTTTCCGGGTCGGCCGCGCAGCCGCCGCCGGTCTCGTGCACGAAGCGCCAGCCGGACGGCGTCTTCAGCCGGTAGGAGATCTGCCAGCGGCTGTTGGCGGCCAGCGCCTCGGCCACCGCGTCGTTCACCGCCGTGATGTCGTCGGGGTGGATCAGGTCGCTGAAGGCGGAGCGGGCGTCCACGAAGCGGCGGGAGTCGAGCCCGGTCAGCGCCTCGAACCCGTCCGAGACCCAGACCATGGCGTAGTCGTCGCTGTTGAGCGAGCGGTAGAGGAAACCGTCGATGCGGGCGCCGATGCTGAGCGCGTAGTCGCCGAGATCGATCGGCGCGCCGGAGGAGGACGACATCGGCGCTGGCCCTTTCGCGAGACGGATCGTCGGCCACACGGCCGCGCGATCGATCAAGCCGCGAACAGGGTTAACGCCACGTGTCCGCCTGCGTCGAAAGTCGAGCGCTGGATCAGTCCTCGACGATGTCGCGCTCCGCATAGCCCTGAAGGTAGAGCAGGGCGGTGAGGTCGCCGTGGTCGATGCGGACCTGCGCGGCGGAAGCCACCGCCGGCTTGGCGCGGAAGGCGACGCCGATCCCCGCCGCCTGCACCATGGCGAGATCGTTGGCGCCGTCGCCCACCGCCAGCGCGTCCTGAAGCGTGAACCCTCGCGCGCTCGCAAGCTCCTTCAGGGCCGCGAGCTTGGCGTCGCGGCCGAGGATGGGCTCGGCCACGAGGCCGGTCAGCAGCCCGGCGCCGTCGATCTCCAGCGTGTTGGCCCGCGCCTCGTCGAAGCCGAGCCGGCGGCCGACGTCCTCGGCGAAGGCGGTGAAGCCGCCCGAGACCAGCGCGGCGTGGGCGCCGTTGTCGCGCATGGTGGCGACCAGCGCCTTCGCGCCCGGCGTCAGGGTGATGCGTTCGTCGAGCACCCGGGCGATGGTCTCGGCGGCGGGCAGGCCTTTTAGCAGCGCGGCCCGCTCCTTCAGCGCCGGCTCGAACGCGATCTCGCCCCGCATGGCCCGCTCGGTGATCTCCGCCACCTGCGGCTTCAGGCCGACCGCGTCCGCCAGCTCGTCGATGCACTCCTGCTCGATCAGGGTCGAATCCATGTCCGCCACCAGCAGGCGCTTGCGGCGACCGTCCGCCGGCAGCACGGCCACGTCCACCGGCGCGCGGCCGATGGCGCTCTGAAGCCGGCGGCGCAGCGCGGCGGCGTCGGTCTCGCCGCTGACGAGGAACTCCGCCGCCACGCCGCCGTGGAGCATGCGCACCTCGGCGCCGATCACGACCTGCGCCGCCGCCATGACGAGGGCGGAATCCACCGCCGGCTCCAGCGGATTGGCGATCAGCACGGCGGCGAGCACGGGGGGCATGAGACACTCCATCGGCGGGGGCCGCTCCCGCGCGGCGCGCTCCCGTCTATAACGGGGGCGCGCGCGACAGAAGCGCGAACGAACGGACGGACGTGAAAGCTATGACCGAGCGCGCCGAAGGCGAGGCGCCCATCGCCGCCATTCTGATCGCCGGGCCGACCGCCTCGGGCAAGTCGGCGCTGGCGCTCGCGCTGGCGCAGCGCTTCGGCGGCGTGGTGGCGAACGCGGACGCGCTGCAGGTCTACGCCGATCTCGCCGTGCTGACCGCGCGGCCGCCGGCGGAGGACCTCGCCGCCGCGCCGCACGCGCTCTACGGCCATGTGGACGGAGCGGCGCCTTACGCGGTGAGCCGGTGGCTCGAGGACGTCGAGCCGCTGCTCGACGGCGCGCGCGGCCTGCCGGTGATCGTCGGCGGCACCGGGCTCTATTTCGACACGCTGCTCAAGGGCCTCGCCAAGGTGCCGGAGGTGGATCCCGCGATTCGCGCCCGCTGGCGCGCCGCCGGGCCGGAGGTGAACCTGCATGCGGAGCTCGCGGCGCGCGATCCCGTGATGGCGGCGGAGCTTCGGCCGTCCGACCCCCAGCGGCTGATGCGGGCGCTGGAGGTGATCGAGAGCACGGGCCGGTCGCTTGCGGAGTGGCGCAAGGCGCCGGCCGTCGGGCGGCTCGCCCAAGGCCGGGCGCTGCGGCTGGCGCTCGCCCCGGACCGGGCCGCGCTCGACGCCCGCATCGTGCGCCGGCTGGAGACGATGCTGGCCCAGGGCGCCGTCGAGGAGGCGACGGCGCTGGAGCGGCGCGGGCTTGCGCCCGACCAGCCGGTCCTGAAGGCGATCGGCGTCGCAGCGTTCTCGGCCTACGCCCGCGGGGCGCTGTCCAAGGAGGCGGCGCTGGAGCGGGCGCGCATCGACACGCGGCAATACGCCAAGCGGCAATCCACTTGGTTCCGCAACCGCATGGGCGACTGGCTTCATGTGGCGCCGGAGGAGGCGGAGGCGCTGGCGCTGGCCGAGATCGCCCGGCGGGGCATCGCGCCGGGGGCCGCTCAGTCCTTCGGCCGCGACGGGCGCGAGCCCACATAGATCGCGCCGGCGCCGACCAGCAGGATGGTCGCGGCGAGCGCGATCGGCGGCGCGTCCGACAGCGCCACGATCACGATCGAGACGGCCATGCCGGCGAAGGCGAGCAGCTTGGCGCGGGGCGGGATGACGCCGTCGCGCCGCCAGGCGACCACCGCGGGGCCGAGCGTCGGATGCGCCAGCAGCCAGCGCTCCAGCCGCGGCGAGCCGCGGGCGAAACAGGCGGCGGCGAGGATCAGGAACACCGTGCCCGGCATCACCGGCAGGATGACGCCGACCACGCCGAGCGCGAGCGCGACCACGCCGGCGCCGAGCCAGAGAAAACGGGCGAACGGGCCATGCGCGGTTTCCGCGCGCGGTTCGGTTCCGTCTCCCTCGTTTCGCCGCATCGAAGCTCCACATGCTATGGTCTGGTTGTGCGCCGCGAAAAGGTTCGCGGCAAGCCGGCCCGCCACCATGGAGCGCCGCCCGCGCGATGACGGATCAGTTGGACTCGACGCTCGCTTCGCTGGGGCAGCCTCAACCCGCCCCGAAACCCAGCGCCTCGGCGCGCATCCGCACCTACTTCCTCACGGGCCTCGTGGTGGCCGGGCCGGTCGCCATCACCATCTGGCTCACCATGTGGCTGATCGGGCTGATCGACGGCTGGGTGAAGCCGCTGATTCCGCCGGCCTGGAACCCGGACAGCTACCTGCCGGTGGCCGTGCCGGGCTTCGGCGTGGTGGCGGCCTTCATCGGGCTGACGATTCTCGGCTTCTTCGCCGCCAATCTCGTCGGTCGCACCATCGTGCAGTCCGGCGAGCAGGTGCTGAACCGCATGCCGGTGGTGCGCAGCGTCTACAAGGGCGTGAAGCAGATCTTCGAGACGGTCTTCAAGCAGGACGGCACCAGCTTCCGCCGCGTGGGCGTGATCGAGTGGCCGGGGCCGGGCCTGTGGTCGCTGTGCTTCATCACCGAGCCGGCGCGCGGCGCGCTGGCCGAGGGCCTGCCCGCGGGCGAGCATGTGTGCGTGTTCGTGCCCTGCACGCCGAACCCCACCACCGGCTATCTGGTGATGATGGAGGCCTCGAAAGTGACGGAGGTGGGCGTCACCACCGACGAGGCGTTCAAGCTGATCATGTCCATGGGCATCATCCAGCCCGCCGCCACCCCCGTCGCCACCCCGCTCCCCGCGCCCAACCTCCCCACGCGCCCCGACGCCGTCGCCGCGCAGGGCTGAGCTGTGCCCACCTTGTCCCGGACCTGATCCGGGACCCAGAACCGCTGTGGTTTCCGGAGCGGGCTGCGAGGTTTGAGCGTCGTTCTGGAGCGGAGATGCTTCTGGGTCCCGGATCAGGTCCGGGACAAGGGAAGGGGCGTCACCCCGCGCGCAGCAGGCGGACGGCGGCGTCGCGTTCGAACAGATGGAGCAGCAGGCGAAGGGCTTCGCCGCGGTCGCCCGCGAGGTTGGGGTCGGTGGCGAGGATCAGGCCCGCGTCCTGATGGGCGACGCGCGCCAGTTCGCCATGGACCTCCATGCGGGCGAAGCGGAACACGGCCATGCCGCTCTGGCGCGCGCCCAGAACCTCGCCTTCGCCGCGCAGCTCCAGATCCTTCTCGGCGATGACGAAGCCGTCGTCGGTGTCGCGCAGGGTCTCGAGCCGCGACCTGGCGGTCTCGCCGAGCGGCCCCTTCCACAGCAGCAGGCAGGTGGAGCGCTCCGCGCCGCGGCCGACACGGCCCCGCAGCTGGTGCAGCTGGGCGAGGCCGAAGCGCTCGGCGTGCTCAATCACCATGATGGTGGCCTCGGGCACGTTCACGCCGACCTCGATCACCGTGGTCGCGACCAGGATCGATGAGCGGCCCTCCAAGAAGGCCGCCACCGCCGCGTCCTTCTCGGCCGCCTTCATCTTGCCGTGCACCAGCCCGACCCGGCCGGGGAAGGCCTCGGCCAGATCGGCGAAACGGTCCTGCGCCGCGGCGACGTCCAGCGTCTCCGACTGCTCCACCAGCGGGCAGACCCAGTAGACCCGCGCGCCGGCCTCGATCGCCCGGCCGATGGCGGCGATGGTCTCCTCCAGCCGGTCGAGGCTGACGAGCCGCGTGTCGATGGGCGTGCGGCCGGGCGGCTTCTCGTCGAGGGCGGACTGGTCCATGTCGCCGAAGGCGGTGAGCGCGAGCGTGCGGGGAATGGGCGTCGCGGTCATCACCAGCACGTCCACGGCGACGCCCTTGGCGGCCAGCGCCAGCCGCTGGCGCACACCGAACTTGTGCTGCTCGTCCATCACCGCGAGCGCCAGATCCCGGAACGCCACGTCGTCCTGAAACAGGGCGTGGGTGCCGATCAGAAGATCGATCTCGCCGTCGGCGAGGCGCGCCAGCAGCGCGGCCCGCTCGCGGCCCATCTCGCGGCCCGTGAGCAGGCCGAGCCGCACGCCGGCCGCCGCCGCCAAGGGTTCCAGCGTGGCGAGATGCTGGCGGGCGAGGATTTCCGTCGGCGCCATCAGCGCGGCCTGCCGCCCGGCCTCGATCACCACCGCGGCGGCGAGCAGCGCCACCACGGTCTTGCCGGAGCCCACGTCGCCCTGCAGCAGCCGCAGCATGCGGGCGTCGGCGGCGAGGTCGGCGCGGATGGCT
>NZ_JBHTMX010000137.1:0-7685 GCF_042679725.1 Methylopila musalis | reverse complement strand
CGCCGCGGCGAGGGGGCCTTCCGGCAGCTCCAGCCGGGCCGGGGGCCCGTCCGCGTCGCGGGTCAGGCGCAGCCGCCCGGTGGTGGAGACCGCCTCGCGCAGCTGCTCGAGCGGCCAGCGCGCGAGCAGACGCCCGTCCGGGGCCTGCACGGCGAGATCGAGCCCGGACAGCGTCACATGCACGTCCTGCCGACGGCTGGTGAGGCCGTCGAAGAACACGCCGGTGCCGCTGCCGCTCGTCACGCCGTCCGCTCCCTCAGAAGCCTGCTCCGAAGTCGAGCGCGTCGGCGACGCCCTCGCCGAACGCGTTCGCCGGCTGGTCCGGCGACTGCGCGGCCACCAGCGAGCCGAGGCCCGCCAGCGTCACGCTCTCGAACCCCTTCTTCCACAACGGCCGCACCACGTACAGCTGCCACAACGCGGCGTAGCCGAGCAGGGTCGACAGATAGGTGATCCCGGTGAAGACCAGCGCCGGCGTCCCGCTCTGGCGCAGCGCCGCCGTTCCGCCCAGCGCCGCTCCGACGATGGCGAACAGGATCGCGGTCGCGATCGAGAACAGCAGCGTCGCCAGCGCGAAGCCGAGATAGGTCTTCAGGAAGGCGAAGGCGCTGAGATCGGACTGGGCGGAGGCGGGGCCCACATGCAGGCCGTTCGCCCACCACCGGAACTCCACCGCCTGATAGATCGTGATGAGCGTGAAGGCGAGCGGCGCGGCCGCGACGAAGAACAGGATGGTCAGCCAGCCGGCGCGGCCCATGTCCACGGCGCTCTGCGCCTCGCTCGCCGCGAAGCCGATCAGCGCCGCCGCCGGCGCGACCACGAGCAGCGCCAGCAGCAGCCAGAACAGCACGCCCTTGCGGAACAGCTCGCCGCCGGTGGCGGTGAAGCGGCCCTGCTGGTCGCCGAACCAGGTGTGGTTCACCTTGTAGCGCTCAAGGCTCGCGCGCATGAACGGATAGGCGAGGCCGAGGGTGACGAGCGTCAGCAGGCCCCAGCCGAAGCTCAGGCCGGCGTAGGTCCAGCCCGAGCCGGTCTGCCCCAGCCGCACCCCGCGCCACAGCGTGCGCGACAGGCGGTAGCGGCGGGCGCGGTAGAGCGCGTACTGCACCAGGAACAGCAGGCCGAACGTGTAGACGAGCTGGACCGCCACCTGCACGAACGGATCGCCGGAGAAGCTCAGCAGCGCGATCAAAACGTTCAGCGGAATGAGCACCGCGAGCGCGATCAGGAAGCCGAGGAACAGCTCCATGCCGCGGCCGGTGTATTCGAGCGCGTCGCCGTCGATCTCGGTGCGCCCCCACAGGAAGCGGCGGATGTTGGTCTGGTACCAGAAGCGGTAGACGCCGAGCGTCACCAGCGTCAGCACGAGCCCCTTCAGCACAAGCGGGCGCATGTCCTGCACCGGGCCGTGAAACTGCGGGCGGACGCCCCCTGCGGCATGGAAATCGGTCAACCAAAGCCCCCTTGGCTACGCGCGACGGTTGCACCTCATAGATCACGAAATCGGGGGCGAGGCGAGAGGGCGCGGCGGACGGGCCGCCGCGCCCCGGAGTTTCTTGGCGCGCTGAGCGGCGCTCAGTCCTTCTGGGTGTAGCCGCCGTTCTTGAACTCGTAGAACACGTAGCCCGCGACGGTCGGATCGCCCTTGGGGTCGAACTTCACGTCGCCGACCACGGTCTTGAAGGTCTGCTTGTTCAGTTCGGCCAGCACCGACTCGGTCTCGGTGGACTTCGCCGCCGTGGCGGCCGCGGCGTAGATCTGGATCGTGGCGTAGGTGTAGAGCGTGTAGCCTTCCGGATCGAAGTTCTTGGCCTTGAACTTCTCCACCACGCCGGCCGCCGTCGGCAGCTTGCGCTGGTCGGGTGCGAAGGTGAACAGCGAGCCCTCGCCGCCCTTGCCGGTGATGGCGAGGAAGTCGTTGTTGGCCAGCGCGTCGCCCCCGATCAGCACCGCGTTCAGGCCCTGCTCGCGCATCTGGCGCACGATCAGGCCGCCCTCGGTGTGGTAGCCGCCGAGATAGACCACGTCGACGCCGCTCTGCTTCAGCTTGGAGACCAGCGCGGAATAGTCCTTCTCGCCCGCGGTGATGGCCTCGTAGAGCGTCTCCTTGCCGCCGGCGTCCTTCAGCGCCTTCAGAGTCTCGTCGGCGATGCCCTTGCCGTAGGCCGACTTGTCGTGAAGGATCGCGACCTTCTTGTCCTTGAAGTTCTGCGCGATGTAGGCGCCGGCGACGGCGCCCTGCTGGTCGTCGCGGCCGCAGACACGGAATATGGTCGGTCCGGCGCGCTTGTCGGTGAAGACCGGGTTGGTGGAGCCCGGCGAGATCTGGATGATGTTCTCCTCCGCATAGACCGCGGAGGCCGGGATCGACGAGCCCGAACAGTAGTGGCCCGCCACGAAGGACACGCCGTCGCCCGCGAGCTGGTTCGCCACGTTCACCGCCTGCTTCGGATCGCAGGCGTCGTCGGCGACCTTGAGCACCACCTTCTCGCCGTTGATGCCGCCGGCGGCGTTGATGTCCTCGACCGCCTGCTCGGCGCCGTGGCGCATCTGCGCGCCGACGACGGCGTTGCTGCCCGTCATTGGGCCGGCGACGGCGATGGTGACGTCCGCGTAGGCCGGGGCGGCCAGAACCACGGCGAGGCCGGCGACGAGGCCGGCGACGAGACGCTTCTTCATGCGCAGTTCTCCCAAGCTCCGGGCCGAGCCCGTTGGTTCACGCCGACGCGGGCTTCGCCCGCCGGAACGCCACGCCGGCGTCATGCGCCGGATTTCTTGCGCCAGCCAAAGGGGCCGGCGCGCTCAAAGATCCAGTCGTATTGCCGCGTCATCTGCGCGGCCATGCGCGTGCGGTGGCCGGCGAGCGCCAGCACGACCAGAATCGCGAGATCGACCAGAAAGAACTGCGCCGTCAGCAGGCTGCCGCTGAACAGCGCGTAATGGATGAAGCGCACGGCGCCCGCGAGCGGCAGCATCCACAGCGCCGCCTTCCACGCCGGCTCCCAGGATGTGGCGATCGCCCGGCCCGCCATCCACGCCGCGCCCCCGCCCAGCACGCCGGTCACGAACAGGAACTCCGCAAGCGAGATTTCCCAGATCAGGCCCATGGCGACGCTCCGGGTGAGGCCGCTTTGGAGCGGACGGCGCTCTGCTTCTTGTCCCGGCCTTGAGCCGGGACCCAGAACCGCACACGTTTCAAAGCCTGCCCCGACCGCAACGCCCGCATCCGACGCGTCGGCGTTTCTGGGTCCCGGCTCAAGGCCGGGACAAGGGAAGGCGAGCCCGACACGCGGGAGAGGGGGGCGTCGAAACCCGCGCCCATCAGTGCCGCCCTCCCTCGAGATAGGCGGCGCGGACCTCTTCCCGCTCCAGCAGCTCCCGGCCGCCGCCGGACAGGGTGATGCGGCCGTTGACCATGACGTAGCCGCGATGGGCGAGCTTCAGGGCGTGGTAGGCGTTCTGCTCCACCAGGAACACGGTCAGGCCCTCGGTGCGGTTCAGGTCCCGGATCACGGAGAAGATCTGCTTCACGATCAGCGGCGCGAGGCCGAGCGAGGGCTCGTCCAGCAGCAGCAGCCGGGGCCGGCTCATCAGCGCGCGGGCGATGGCGAGCATCTGCTGCTCGCCGCCGGACAGGGTGCCGCCGCGCTGGCCTGCGCGCTCCTTCAGCCGGGGGAAGACCGCGAACATGCGCTCGAGGTCCTCGTCGTAATGGGCGTAGCCGGTCACGGCCGCGCCCATCTGCAGGTTTTCGAGCACCGTCATGCGCGGGAAGATGCGCCGCCCTTCCGGCGACTGCGCCAGCTTCATGCGGGCGATGGCGTGGGTGGGCGCGCGGGTGATGTCCTCGCCCGCGAACACGATCCGCCCGTCCCGCGCCTGGGGCGCGCCGAAGATGGTCATCATCAGCGTGGACTTGCCGGCGCCGTTGGCGCCGATCAGCGTGACGATCTCGCCTTCGCCCACCTCCACGTCCACGCCCTTCAGCGCGGCGATGGCGCCGTAATAGGCGGTGACGCCTTCGATCGAGAGCAGGGGCGCGCTCACGAGACGGCCTCCTCGATCTCGCGCTCCACCTCGTCCACCTCCTCGTCCTCGACGCCGAGATAGGCGGCGATCACCTTGGGGTCCTCGCGCACCGCGCGGGGGGCTCCGTCGGAGATCTTCTTGCCGTAGTCGAGCACGATGACATGGTCGGAAATCTCCATCACCACGCTCATGTCGTGCTCGATCAGCAGCAGGGCGGTTCCGTCCCGGTCGCGGATGGAGCGCAGCAGCGCGTTCAGCTCCAGCGACTCGCGCGGGTTGAGGCCGGCGGCCGGCTCGTCGAGGCAGAGCAGGGCGGGGTCGGTGCACATGGCGCGGGCGATCTCCAGCCGGCGCTGGTCGCCATAGGGCAGGTCGGCGGCGGGATCGTCGGCGCGGTCGATCAGGTCGATGCGCTCCAGCCAGGCCTTCGCCTTGTCGATCGCGGTCCTCTCCGCCGCGCCGAAGCCGCCGATCCCGAGCACGCCGAGCAGGGTGAAGCCCGAGGCCTTCATCAGCGGCGCGTGCTGGGCCACCAGCAGGTTTTCGAGCACCGTCATTCCGCCGAACAGACGGATGTTCTGGAACGTGCGGGCGACGCCCGCGGTGCGGGAGATCTGGTGGTCGCGCAGGCGCTCCAGCAGGAAGCGGCCTGTGGCGGACTGGAGCGTCAGGCGCCCGACCGTCGGCTTGTAGAAACCGGTGATGCAGTTGAACACCGTGGTCTTGCCGGCGCCGTTCGGGCCGATCAGCGCGGTGATCTCGCCCCATTTCACGTCGAAGGACACGTCGTTCACGGCGGTCAGGCCGCCGAAGCGCATGGTCAGCCGCTCCACCCGCAGCAGCACGTCGCCGGGCAGGGCCGGGGCGTCGTCGTGGCGGATGGTCATCCGTGGCCCTCCTGCACCAGCGCGCCCGAGATCGCCTTCTTCTCCTTGAGAAAGACGGTGGGCGAGCGCGACGACACCAGCCCGCGCGGCCGCCAGACCATGATCAGCACCATCACCAGCCCGAAGGTGATCATGCGGAAGTCGCTGAACTCGCGGAACAGCTCGAAGCCGCCGATCATCACCACGGCCGCCACCGCCACGCCGAACTGGGAGCCCATGCCGCCCAGCACGACGATGGCGAGGATCAGCGCGCTCTCCATGAACACGAAGCTCTCGGGGCTGATGAAGCCCTGCCGCGTCGCGAAGAACGAGCCGGCGAAGCCCGCGAACATGGCGCCGAGCGCGAAGGCGGTCAGCTTGGTGTTGACGGTGTTGATGCCGAGCGAGCGGCAGGCGATCTCGTCCTCGCGCAAGGCCTCCCAGGCGCGGCCGATGGGCAGGCGACGCAGCCGGATGGTGACGAGATTGGTGATGAGCGCGAGCGCGAGGATCAGGTAGTACAGGAACAGGATGCGGTGCAGCGGCGAGTAGGTCAGCCCGAAGGTGGCGGCGAAGCCGTCCGGGCCGCGGTCGAAGTCGATGCCGAAGAAGCTCGGGCGGGGGATGCCGGACACGCCGTTCGGCCCGCCGGTGACCCAGTACCAGTTCAGGAGCACGATGCGGATGATCTCGCCGAAGGCGAGCGTGACGATGGCGAGATAGTCGCCCCTCAGCCGCAGCACGGGGAAGCCCAGCAGCACGCCCCAGAACGCCGCGAGGATGCCCGCGAGCGGGAGGCAGATCCAGAACGACAGCCCGAAATGCTGGGCGAGCAGGGCGTAGGAATAGGCCCCGACCGCGTAGAACGCCACGTAGCCGAGATCGAGCAGGCCGGCGAGACCGACCACGATGTTCAGGCCCCAGCCCAGCATGACGTAGGTCAGCACCAGGATGCCGAGGTCGATGGCGTAGCGCTCGGTGAAGGGCAGCAGCGGCATCACGATCGCGAACAGGATTGCGAGCGGGCCGAGATATTTCGCGGTGCGCGACAGCGCGGCCTCGAGCTTCGGCGGCACGGCGAGCGCGCTCTTGCGCCGGCCCGGCCGCCACAGCGTCAGATTGAGCAGCAGCCGCCCGACGAACACCGTCGCGACCGCGATCGCGACCCGGTCCCAATGGGGGACGAGCCCCATGCCGGCCTGGGTCTGGGTGGTGACGAGGCCGAGCATGGGCAGCGCGAGGCCGAGCGCGATCAGCGCCGAGAGCCCCGCGTCCTTCACCGCGGGGCCGAGCGTGGAGGGCGCGGCGGCGGAGGCGGCGGGAACGGCCATCAGACCTTCTCGACCTCGGGCCGTCCGAGCAGACCGGAGGGCAGGAAGATCAGCACGATGGCGAGGATCGAGAACGCCGCCACGTCCTTGTACTCGACCGAGAAATAGGCCGACCAGAAGGTTTCGATCAGCCCGATCAGCAGGCCGCCCAGCATGGCGCCCGGCAGCGACCCGATGCCGCCGAGCACGGCGGCGGTGAAGGCTTTCACCCCGGCGACGAAGCCGATGTAGAAGTCGATCACGCCGTAATAGAGCAGGTACATCAGCCCCGCGACCGAGGCGAGCGCCGCGCCCATGACGAAGGTGAGCGAGATGGTGCGGTCCACGTCCACGCCGAGCAGCGCCGCCATCTTGCGGTCCTGCTCGCAGGCGCGCTGGGCGCGGCCGAGCGAGGTCTTGGTCACCAGCAGCGTGAAGCCGGTCATGATCGCGATGGTGGCGCCGACGATCATGATCTGCACGTAGGACACGTTCACGATGAAGCCGTCGGCGGCGCCGAACTGGAAGCCGCCGGGCGCCACCGGCTGCAGCGGCTTCACGCGGGCGCCCTGCGCCTGCTGCACGAAGTTCTGCAGGAAGATCGACATGCCGATCGCCGAGATCAGCGGCGCCAGCCGGAACGAGCCGCGCAGCGGCCGGTAGGCGATACGCTCCACCGTCCAGCCATAGAGCGCGGTCAGCGCCATGGCGACCAGCAGCACGATGAGCAGCGCCAGCGGGACGAAGGTGATCCCGATCGCCACCAGCGCCAGATAGACGATCAGCGCGAGGAAGGCGCCCACCATGAACACGTCGCCATGGGCGAAGTTGATCATGCCGATGATGCCGTAAACCATCGTGTAGCCGATGGCGATGAGCCCGTAGATCGAGCCCAGGGTGACGCCGTTGATGAGCTGCTGGAGGAAATATTCCATGCGCGCCGCGTCTGGCTCCGGTTCTTAGTCGGGGGGTCGAGCGTCCGCGGGCGTCCGGGCCAGAGGGAGGCGGCAGCCTGAAAAATAGGCCTGCCTCCGCGCTGGGCGAAGCGCCCGTGACTCAAGTCTTAGCGCGGGCGGCGCCGACCGACAACGCGCAACCGCCCGCGGCGACGCATGAGCCCGGTCGTCCCCGAGACGGCCTCATTCCGTCCGTAAGCCTCGCCTGCCGCGGAGAATCGCGGCGCTCGCTCCCGTCGGCGTGTCGGGCTATGACGGAAGCGCGATGCGCCGCCGTTCCCGTTTCACGGGGATGCGGGCGTCGACTCGAGAGGACGCGTGGCGTGAGGGTTGTCTGGAGTCTGTCCGTGGCCGCGGCGCTTCTGGCGCCGGCGCACGCGCGCGCCCAAGGGCCGACGGTGGAGCTGGGCGCGGCGTTTCGCGAGGCCTTCGCCGGCGTGGACGCCTGCGTGGTGATGCGGGACGTGGCGGCGGGCGTGCAGGTCGCCGGGACCGTCGAGACCGCCTGCGGCCGTCGCCGGAAG
>NZ_JBHTMX010000136.1:0-7747 GCF_042679725.1 Methylopila musalis | reverse complement strand
CGCCGACGTCGCCGAGCGGGTGCGGCTCACGGTCTCGGCCACCGTCGTCGCGCTGCCCGCGGGCAAGGCGACGCGGCTCACCGTCAGCGTCGGCGGCGCGCCGGATGACCCGGCGCGGCCCTTCGCGGAGACCTTCCGCAGCGCCGACGCCTGCCTCTACGAGGCCAAGCGCGCCGGACGCGACCGCGCCATTCTGCCCGTCGCGGCCTGATCGCCGGCGGTCGTCACGTCGCGACGTTGGGGTTGGCTGCGACGAGGGGTTGGGGTTGGCTTGGGGGTTTGTCATCGCAGCCGGGCTTCGGCAGGGCGTAGCGCTGCAGCAGACGCTCCTGGATGATGAGATAGATCTGGCGCAGGCGATGCACATGCAGGTCGTCGCAGATCATGCGCGTCAGATTGGTCAGCGTGTCGTCGTCGAGCCGGCTCTCGCCCCGCCGTTCGCCGGTCTCGGTCCGTCGTTCGACGAAACCGGGAAAGGCGATGTCGCCGACGAGACGCCGCAGTTCGGGGGACGACTTCACGCCGACCCACGCCGCGCTTCCTGGCGCTGTCGCGGGGATCCGCTCATCCGATCCCAGCATGGCGGCCTCCAAGTCGAAGATCGTGCGCACGTGCAGCGCCCGCAGACGGACGAAATTCTCCGGCCCGACCGCCATGCAGAGCTGCGCCTGCGCCACCCAGTCGATGGTCTGGTAGATGCCGAACGGGGTCTCCACGAACAGCATGATCGGGTTGACGGTCGCGAGATTTTGCACGTCGCGGACGCCGAACTCCTCCAGCCGGTCCCGCGTGGCGTAATCGATCCCGTCGAGCACCTCGATCGGCATCGCCTTGACCTGTTTCAGCACCTCCACGTTCTGCTGCTTGAAGTAATACAGCTTGGCGTGCTGGTAGATCGTCAAAAGACCAAGGTCCGGGATCATCCCGAAGGCCAGCGCGACCAGCAGGACGACGCCGCCCCAGAGCTGGGAGCCCAAGGTCGGCAGCGACACGTAGAACACGATCGTCACCAGCACGGCCGTGAACACATGATCGGCGGATCGAAGGAAGGTCAAAGGGTTCAGGTCAAAGGTGGCGACCGCCTGCAGCAGCCGGCGGGTGATGCTGATATAGGCGGCGAGAAAGGCCACCAAAACAACGGCATGGAGACTGAAGACAACCTGCGATGCGCCCTTGTCGATCTTCATGAGCCCCAGCAGCTTCTGCAGAAGGTCGTCGCCCAACGCGTGCGGCGACAGCACCAGCAGGCAGCCCGCCATGAGCGTCACCATCAGCGGCAGCATCGAGAGCAGGAAGCGCCACCACGCAAGATCGCCACGATCGTTCTTTTTTGTCTGCTCAGGAGACATAAAATACTTGTATTTCACGAATTCGAAGGACGGAATGATGTCAATATGCGTCCTATGTCGAGTACTTTCTCCTGTCTTCTCGTCGTATTTGTTCTCGAAGCCGAAGAAATCGGCGAGATCCAGGATGACGCCCTGACGGGACTGCTTGATGTTCTCCCGCAAGGCGTAGACCACCAGCGGCATGACCACCGAAAACACGATGATGACGATCCAGGCGAGCATGCGCGTATCCCCCGCTGCGACCGAGGCCCTCGACCTCAAGCCGAACACAACCATAAGATGAACAATCCGGACATCAATACCGTGAAACGCGTAGGTCCGGCGCTTTGCGGCGGGGGGCTCGGGGGTTAGGCTCCGGCCCGCCCTCGAACCGCCGGACGCCCGCCATGACCACCGATCTGCTCGACGACATCGTGGTGCATCCCGCCCGCCGGCTGACCGGACGGCTCACGGCGGCTCTGGCGGTCTCTGGGGCGGACAGCTTCGAGACCGAGCCGGTGGCGGGGCTCGATCTGACGCTCGAAGGCGTGCCGGGCGACCTTCATGCGGGCTTCACCCGGGCAGCCGGCTCCCGGGAGCCGTGGCACCCCCGCGGGGTGGAGATCCGCTCCGGGCGCCAGCTGTCGATCGTGTCCGAGGAGGAGCTGGCGGAGGTCGCGGCCCGGCTCGGGCTGCCCCGGATCGAGGCCGGCTGGATCGGCGCCAACCTGCTGCTGTCGGGCGTCGCCCGCCTGTCCTTCCTGCCGGCGGGCGCGCGGCTGTTCTTCGACAGCGGCGCCGTCGTGGTGGTGGAGGAGCCGAACGCGCCCTGCCGGGACGCCGGCCGCGCCATCGCCGGCCACACCGGCCGTCCCGGCGACGAGCTGTCCTTCCCCAAGGCCGCGCGCCGTCTTCGGGGGGTCGTCGCGAGCGTGGAGCGCGCCGGCCGGGTCGCCAGCGGCGAAGCGGTGGCGATCCGCGTTCCGGAACAGTGGATTTACTGAGTCTCCCGCGACGGATCGTCTTTGACCTCGGGCGCGCTTGTGTTCCCGCCGGGCGGGTGGTCAACATGCCCGCCGTTCGAAACCACCCTCAGAGGCGAAGATCATGGACGAACTCGTGGCGCGGCTGTCTTCCGCCGCCGGAATCGACGCCGCCAAGGCGACGGCTGCGGTGAAGGCGATCCTGGTGTTTCTGGATCGCGAAGCGCCGGCCGACGCGGTGGGCGAACTGGTGCGCTCGCTGCCGGGCGCCGAGGCGGCGCTGGCCGACGCCAAGGCGTCGCAGGACGGCGAGTCGGGCTTTGGCGGCTTCGGCGCCATGGCGGCCTACCACGCGCTGACCGCGGTCGGCCTCTCGGGCTCCGAGGTGCAGGTCGTGACCAAGGAGCTGCTGGCCCACGCCCGCGAGACCGTGGGCGAAGAGACGGTCGGCCGCATCGTCGGCTCCATTCCCGGCCTCGAAGCCTTCATCTGACGCCCATGCCCTCCCCCGCCCCCTTCGACGCCGCGCGGCTCTATGACCGCGCGGGCGGTCCGCGCGTCATGGGCATCCTGAACGTGACGCCGGACTCGTTTTCCGACGGCGGCCGCTTCGCCGCGGTGGAGAACGCGGTCGATCAGGCCCGGCGGATGGCGGCGGACGGCGCGGACATCATCGACGTGGGCGGGGAATCGACCCGTCCGGGCTTTCAGGCCGTGGACGCGGACGAGGAGATCGCCCGCGTCGTCCCCGCCATCCGGGCGCTGAAGCAGGCGGGGCTGACGACGCCCATCTCCATCGACACCATGAAGGCGAAGGTCGCCGCCGCCGCGCTCGAGGCCGGGGCGGAGATCGTCAACGACGTCTGGGGTTTGCAGTTCGACCCGGACATCGCCCGCGTCGCCGCCGAGCACGGCGCGCCGGTGGTGGTGATGCACCACCGCACCGAGGTGGACCCCGCCCTCGACATCGTCGAGGACATGAAGCGTTTTCTCGGCCGCTCGGTCGAGATCGCGCTGAAGGCGGGCGTGCCCGAGCGGGCGATCGCGCTCGATCCCGGCGTCGGCTTCGGCAAGACGGTGGCGCAGAACCTGATCGCCGTGCGCGAGGTGGGCCAGCTCGCCGCGACGGGCTTCGCGGTTCTGCTGGGCACGTCGCGCAAGTCGCTGATCGGCCACATCATCGAGCGCGCGCCGGCCGAGCGGGTGCACGGCACGGTGGCGACCTCCGTCATCGGCTGGACCAACGGCGCGACGCTGTTCCGCGTCCACGACGTGCGCGAGAACCGGGACGCGCTGCTGGTGACGAAGGCCGTGCTGGAGGCCTGAGCAAGGCTCAGGCGCGCGGCGTCGTTTCAACCCTTTTTCAGCCTCGCCATGACCCGCTTGAAGGCGGCGCGGGCGGCCTTCTGGACGTCGGACAGCTCCGCCTCCAGCACCTTGACGTCGGGCGCGTTGGCGGTGCGGGCCAGAAGCTGCTTCAGCCCCGCCGGCGCGGCCTCGGGATCGAAGGTCTTGCCGACGGCGAGCCGCAGCGCCTGCGTCAGGTCGAGCTGGAGACTGGCCGCGGCGCGCAGCGGCTTGAAATCATCCTCCGCCAGAAGCCCCGCCTCCTTCAGCCGCGACAGCGCCGGCAGCACGGACGTGTGCAGGATCTCCGGCCGCTCGGCGGCGTAGGCCAGCTGCAGCGCCTGGATCACGAACTCCACGTCCACCAGCCCGCCCGGCGCGTGCTTCAGGTTCCAGACGCCGCCGGACGCCTTCTCCCGGTCCAGCAGCGCGCGCATCTCGGCCACGTCCTTCGCCACCTTCGCGGGCGCGCGCTTCGCCTGCAGCACACCGCCCAGCGCCCGGCCCACCTGGCGGCGAAACGCCTTCGGGCCGGCCACCACCCGGGCGCGGGTCAGCGCCATGTGCTCCCAGGTCTCCGCCTCGTCGGCCTGATAGGTCTCGAAGGCGCGCAGCCGCGTCGCGAGCGGCCCCGCCCGGCCCGAGGGCCGCAAGCGCACGTCGGTCTCGTATAGCACGCCCTCGCTGGTCGGCGCCGACAGGGCGGAGACCAGCCGCTGCGTCAGCCGCGCGTAATACTGGCTGGGCGCGATCGGCTTGCGGCCGTCGCTCTCCTGCACGTCGTCCGGGTGCTCGTAGAGCAGGATCAGGTCCACGTCGGAGGCCGCGGTCATCTCCTCGCCGCCGAGCTTGCCGAGCGCCACCACCGCCGCGGCCCCGCCGGGCACCTCGCCATGAACGGCCCGAAGCTCCGCCGTCACCGCGTCGAACAGCGCCGTCACAAGCACGTCGGCGATGCGGGCGAAGGCCGTCCCCGCCTCCGCCGTCTCCGCCGTGCCGCTCGCGATGCGGAGCGCGATCAGCGTGTTCAGCTCCTGCCCCACGATGCGGGCGCGATCAAGCGTGTCCTCGTAGGAGCGCGCGTCGCCGAGCGCATGCGCCACCCGCTCCTCGATCTCGCGCCGGTCCGGCAGATGGCCGAAGAAGGCGGGGTCCAGCAGCGCGTCCAGCACCCGCGGACGACGCGCCAGCGTCTCACCGAGCCGGGGCGCGGCGCCCAGCACGTCGGCGAGAAGCGACAGGATCTGCGGATTGGCGCGGATCAGCGCCAGCAGCGCCACGCCCGCCTGCGTGCGCTCCAGCACCTTGTCGAAGGCGAACAGCGCCTCGTCCGGACGGCCGGACTGGGCGAAGGCGGCGAGCAGCGCCGGCCCAAGCTCGGTCAGCAGCTCGCGGGCGCGCGCGGTGCGCATGGAGGCGTAGCGGCCGTGGTGCCAGCCGCGCACCATGGCCGAGACCGAGGACGGCTCGCGATAGCCGAGCGCCGCGATGGTCTTCAGCGTCTCGGGATCGTCCTGTTCACCGGTGAAGACCAGATTGCCCACCTCGGCCGCAAGCGGCGGCGCGTCCTCGAACAGGCGAGCGTAATGCGCCTGCACCACGCGCAGGCGGCGGGTCAGCGCCTCGCCGAAGGCCTGAGCGGTCTCGAAGCCGGCGAAGCGTGCGAAGGCCTCGAGCTCGTCCGCGCCGTCCGGCAGCGAGTGGGTCTGGGCGTCGTCGCGCATCTGAAGCCGGTGCTCGGCGGAGCGCAGGAAGGCGTAGGCCTCGATCAGCTCGTCGCGGGCCTGCGCCGTGATCCAGCCCGCCTCCACAAGGCGGCCGAGCCCCTCGACGGTCTTGCGCGTGCGCAGGGCCGGATCGCGCCCGCCCGCCACAAGCTGCTGCGTCTGCACGAAGAACTCGATCTCGCGGATGCCGCCGCGCCCGAGCTTGAGGTTGTGGCCCGCCACCGCGATCTCGCCATGGCCCTTGTGGGCGTGGATCTGCCGCTTCATGGCGTGGATGTCGGAGATCGCCGCATGGTCGAGCGACCGGCGCCAGACGAAGGGGCGCAGTTCGCTGAGGAACGCCTCGCCCGCCGCGGCGTCTCCCGCCACCACGCGCGCCTTGATCATGGCGGCGCGCTCCCAGTTCTGGCCCACCGTCTCGTAATAGATCATGGCCGCGTCGCGGGAGAGCGCGACCGGCGTCGCGCCGGGATCGGGGCGGAGCCGCAGGTCGACGCGGGCCACATAACCCTCCGCGGTGCGCTCCTGCAGCAGCTTGGTCAGCGTCTGGGTCACGCGCACGAAGGCCGCGGTGGATTCGGCCGGGTCGGCCACCGGCGCCACCTGCCCGTCGTAGAAGCAGACGAGGTCCACGTCGGAGGAGTAGTTCAGCTCGCCCGCGCCGAGCTTGCCCATGCCGAGCACGAAGAAGCCTGAGCCGGTCTCGGGATCGGAAGGATCGGGCAGCGTCAGCTTGCCGGCGCCGTGCGCCTCGCGCAGAGCGAAGCGGGCGGCGGCGCGGATGGCGGCGTCGGCGAAGGCGGACAGCGCGGCGGTGGCCTCGAACGCGTCCCAGACGAGGCCGAGATCGGCGAGCGCCACCAGCAGCGCCGTCTCGGCGCGGGCGCGCCGCAGCACGGAGGCGAGCGCAGCGCGGTCGGCGTCGCGGGAGGCGGCCTCCACCCGCGCGAGAATGTCATCGTGCGCCTGCGATGGGTCGGTTGCGAGCAGCCGGGCCGCGCGGTCGGGATCGCGCTCGATCAGGCCCCACAGGAAGGGCGAGCCCTCCGCCACCCGCGCCAGCAGTGGATGCGCAAGGTCGAGCGCGGCGAGATCCGGCGCGTCCGCGAGCACCGCGTCGAGCCGGGCGGAGGTCCGCGCCGGCTCCGGGCTGAGCCGCGCCGCAAGCGCGTCAGGGCCGAGCGGCTCAAGGGCCCGGTCAGGCGCGGACAGGTCGCGTGCGGTCATCGGTTCGGTCCTCCCCGCGCCGTTCTAGAGGGCCGGACCGCCGCGACCAAGGTCGCGAAAGGATGAGCCGTCAGCCGGCCCGGTTGTCCTTGCGCGCCTGCGCGGCCTTGGTGCGCTGGGACACGCGGCCGACGGTCGCCGGATGCACCCGCGTCTTGCGGCGCTCGCTGGTCACGGGGCGCATGCCCTTGTCGGCGGTCGGGTCGTTCTCGGGCCGGCGGGTCTTCTGCGCCTGACGCTTCAGGTTGAGCGCCTTGCGGGCCGAGCTTTGCAGGTCCTCGCGGGCCTTCAGCTCGTGGCGGCGGGAGATCTCGCCGTTCAGCCGCTTGATGGCGGCGCCGAACACCGCCTTGCGCCGCGCCGTCTTGCCGGCCTCGCCGGGGAAGCCGCCGCCCCGGCTCTCCGCCGTGCCCTTGGACTGGCGGCGCAGCTGGCGGTGGAAGGTGCGCTCCTTGCCCTGCGCCTCGCGCAGGCGCTTGTTCAGATCGATCAGCTCCTGAAAGCCGATGTCGTAGGCCTTCGGAAAATGGGTCTGGGCGACGAGGTCGAACTCGTCCTTGGAGAGAACCGCGCGCTCGCTCTTCGCGGACTGGGACATGGGCGTCTCCTCATGTTTTTTTGGCCGTTCCACCCCAGCATCTAGGCGGTGGAGCAGCGCGGACGACCCCCGCCCCCGGTCACGCTTTCGCAGGTCGCGGCGTTATCCGGGCAGCCGGTCCGGCCCCGGCGTCAGGCGCTTGCCCGTGCGCGCCTCAAGCTCCAGCAGCAGGGCGGCGTGGTCGAACTCGGCGCCGCCCAGAGCCCCGATCAGGCGCGCGTAGCGGTCGCGCACGTTCTCGGACAGCGGCAGCTCGGCGCCGCTTTCGGCGGCGGCGGCGAGCGCCGTGTCGAGGTCCTTCAGCTGCACCCGCGAGGGCGCGCCGGGCAGGAAATCGCGCTCCACCATGCGCTCACCGTGTTCGGCCAGAACCCGGCTCTCCGCGAAGCCGCCCCGGATCGCCTCGCGCACCGCGGCCGGGTCCGCGCCGCCCGCCGCCGCCAGCAGCAGCGCCTCCGACACCGCGCCGATGGTGACGCCGACGATGACCTGATTGGCGAGCTTGGCGAGCTGGCCCGACCCGCTCGGGCCGACGCG
>NZ_JBHTMX010000135.1:4422-7897 GCF_042679725.1 Methylopila musalis | reverse complement strand
GGCGCTGCTGCGGCTGCCGGCGGTCGCGCGAATCTCGCTCGGCCCCCGCATCCTGCGCGCCGACACCGCGGCGGTGGCGGCGCTGGCGCTGGTGCAGGCGGCGCGGATGGAGCCGCCGCCCAATTGACCAGTTGTTAACTTAATTTGGTCTAGATTCTCTCGGCCGAAATCGGGGCGAAAGCTGCGGTGGCGTTGCGGAAATGACGCACAGCCACGGCATCGCGGCCCAATCGCGAAGTCGGCATGCCGCGGACGCGGCGAGAGGCGTATAGGCGTTGGGTGAGGCCGCTGGCTCGGGCGGCTCTAGCGGGTCTTTCGAAGAAAACCTCCATGTCATCTGGTCTGCACGACACCGTCTCCTGCGCCGCCCTGTGGTCGCGCCGCATCGCCATCGCCGCGCTGCCGCTGGCGCTCGCGGCCTGTTCGGCCTCGCGCCCGCTGCCGCCCCCCACGGCCATGCCCTACGCCGCGGCGCCGGTTCCGGTGCTGCCCGTGCTGCCGAGCCTGCCCAACATCTCCGAGCCGTCGAACGACGCCCGCTACGGCGCGGCTTCGGTGGCCGACGAGCCCTATCCCGTCCGCCCGGTGAACCTGCAGAAGATCGATCCGCGGTTCCTGAAGCAGACGGTGCCCAACACCACCGGCGAGCCCGCCGGCACCATCGTGATCGACCCGCACGAGCGGCACCTCTACCTGGTGCAGGACGACGGCACCGCGATCCGCTACGGCGTCGGCGTCGGCCGCGAAGGCTTCGCCTGGTCCGGCCAGGCCTATGTGCGCCGCAAGCTGGAATGGCCGGACTGGCATCCGCCCGCAGAGATGGTCGCCCGCGATCCCAAGGCCCGGCCTTACGCCAGCGGCATGCCCGGCGGCCCGAGCAACCCGCTCGGCGCCCGCTCCATGGCGCTGTGGCAGGGCGACAAGGACACGCTGTTCCGCATCCACGGCACGATCGAGCCCTACTCCATCGGCAAGGCGGTCTCCTCCGGCTGCATCCGTATGCTGAACCAGGACGTGATCGACCTCTACAGCCGCGTGACCATCGGCACGCGGGTCGTGGTCCGCTCGTAACATCACGACGAGCGCGCGGCGGCGCTGGAACGGCCGCGCGCTCTTTGCGTTCATCCCCCGCCCGCCGCCGGCGGGGCGCCGCCGCATCCCCCGCGCGGCCCCGCCGGCCTCTCCAGAATCGGATCGCATGCCATGTCGCGTAACGCCCCCGTCCGCCTGACGCGCCGCGCCTTCGTCGCGGCGATGCCTTTCGGCCTCGCGGCCTGCGCCGGCGGTCCGCTCACGGACGTGCGCTCCTTCATCGATCCGGACGGCGCGAACTACGACGAGATCTACGGCCCGCGGCCGGACGAGCTGCACCCCATGCCGGCGGTGAACTGGCGCATGCTGCACCCGGCGGTGCTGCGCCGGACCATGTCCGACCCCACCGGCGAGGCGCCGGGGACCATCGTGGTCGATCCGGACGCGCGCCTGCTCTACCTCGTGCTCGAAGGCGGCCGCGCCATGCGCTACGGCGTGGGCGTGGGCAAGCAGGGCATGGAGTGGAACGGCCGGGCCACCATCCAGCGCAAGGGCGTGTGGCCCACCTGGACGCCCACCCGCGACATGATCTCCCGCGATCCGGAGCTGAACTCCCGTTGGGCGGGCGGCATGCCGGGCGGCCTCGACAACCCGCTCGGCGCCCGCGCGCTCTACCTCTACCAGGGCGGCCGGGACACCATGTACCGCATCCACGGCACCAACGCGCCGCGCTCCATCGGCCGCGCGCTGTCGTCCGGCTGCATCCGCATGCTGAACCACGACATCATCGATCTGTACGAGCGCGTGCCCACCGGCACGCAGGTGGTCGTGCTGCCGGCGAGCCGGAGCCTCGGCGTCACCTCCTGACGCCGCCTGTGAGCCTTTACGGCCGTCGTCCGACCCCGTAACTGTCTGCGGCTTCGCATTCTCAGGAGCCGTCATGGCCCGCGACCAGATCGATCCCAATCTCATTTCGTCGCGGGCCGAGCTCGTGGAATGGCTCGAGGCCGGGTCCAAGCCGGTCGAGCAGTTCCGCATCGGCACCGAACACGAGAAGTTCCCGTTCCGCCGCGCCGACCTGTCGCCTGTGCCCTATGAAGGCCCGACCGGCATCCGCGCGCTGCTGGAGGGCATGCAGGCCCTGCTCGGCTGGGATCCGATCGTCGAGGACGGCCGCATCATCGGCCTCTACGACGTCACCGGCGGCGGGGCCATCAGCCTGGAGCCGGGCGGCCAGTTCGAGCTGTCGGGCGCGCCGCTCGAGACCATCCACCAGACCTGTTCCGAACTGCACGCCCATCTGGCGCAGGTGCGGCAGGTGGCGGAGCCGCTCGGCCTCGGCTTCCTCGGCCTCGGCATGAGCCCGAAATGGACGCTGGCGGAGACGCCGGTGATGCCCAAAGGCCGCTACGGCATCATGACCCGCTACATGCCGAAGGTCGGAACCCGCGGCCTCGACATGATGTACCGCACCTCCACGGTGCAGGTGAATCTCGACTTCGCGAGCGAGGCGGACATGGTGCGCAAGCTGCGCGTCAGCCTCGCGCTGCAGCCGATCGCGACCGCGCTGTTCGCCAACTCGCCCTTCACGGACGGGCGGCCCAACGGCTTCCTCTCCGCCCGCTCGGAAATCTGGCGCGACACCGACAACAACCGCGCCGGCATGCTGCCCTTCGCCTTCGAGGACGGCATGGGCTTCGAGGCTTACGTGGACTATGCGCTCGACGTGCCGATGTATTTCGTCAAGCGCGGCGACCGGTACCACGACGTGGCCGGGGCCTCGTTCCGCGACCTGCTGGAGGGGCGTCTGCCGCAGCTTCCGGGCGAGCGCGCCACGGTGGCCGACTGGTCGAACCACCTCACCACGATCTTCCCCGAGGTCCGGCTCAAGCGCTACCTGGAGATGCGCGGCGCGGACTCCGGTCCCACGGGCCGCATCTGCGCCCTGCCCTCCTACTGGGTCGGCCTGCTCTACGACGACGCCAATCTGGACGCGGCCTGGGAGATCGTGAAGGGCTGGAGCGCGGAGGAGCGCCAGCGCCTGCGCGACGACGTTCCGCGCCTAGGGCTGAAGGCCGACATCGCCGGCCGCAGCGTGCTGGAGATCGCCCGCGAGACGGTGGCGCTCGCCTCCGACGGCCTCGCCCGCCGCAACCGCGCCAACCTCATCGGCGACGACGAACGCATCCACCTCGCCCCGCTGCTGCGGGTGGTGGAGGAGAAGCGCACGCTGGCCGACATCCTGCTCGGCAAGTATCACGGCCCCTGGGGCGAAAGCGTCGACCCGGCGTTTAAGGAGATGGCGTACTGACGCTCCACGGCGTCATGCGCTTTTTCGGCGGAGCTTCAGCGGCCGCAGCCAAGCGCGCCGCGACCTCGTCCCGGCCTTGGAGCCGGGACCCAGACACGTCTCCGCCAGCAGAACGAACCGCACCCGCTCAAC
>NZ_JBHTMX010000135.1:0-4325 GCF_042679725.1 Methylopila musalis | reverse complement strand
AACGGCACCCGGAAACGCCAGCGTTTCTGGGTCCCGGCTCAAGGCCGGGACAAGAAGCTGGCGGCGACGCCTGAGGCGTGACGCCCCGCTCCCGATCAGCCCTCAACGGTCGAAGACGGGCGCGCCGCGACCTTGTGCCGGCCTTGAGCCGGGACCTAGACACGTCTCCACCCGCAGGACGAAACGCACCCGCTCAACGGCACCCGGAAACGCCAGCGTTTCTGGGTCCCGGCTCAAGGCCGGGACAAGAAAGTGCGCGCCTGCAGGCGCGACGCTCCCGATCCCGCGTCAGCGGGCGATGCGAGCCGTGAGTTCGATCTCCACCTTCATCTCCGGCTTCAGCAGCTGGCAGACGATGAGGGTGTTGGCGGGGCGGATCTCGCCGAAGATCTCGCCGGTGACCTTGAACAGGTCGTTGGCGTCGGCCGGATCGGTCAGGTAGTAGCGGGTCTGCACCACGTCGGCGAAGCCGGCGCCGGCTTCCTTCAGCGCCTTCTCGATGGTGGCGAAGGCGTTGCGCGCCTGGGCCTCGACGCCCTCCGGCATGCTCATGGCGACGTAGTCGTAGCCGGTGGTGCCGGACACGAACACGAAGTCGCCGTCCACCACGGCGCGGCTGTAGCCCGCGGTCTTCTCGAAGGGGGAGCCGGTGGAGATCAGGCGGCGGGTCATCGTCGGAGCCTCGATATGCGGACGCGGCCGAAGGCCCGCACGGCGCGGGCCCCGGCGTCGGGAGAAAACGGAGACGCGGGCGTCAGGCCCAGGGGCGCTCGGCGGCGAGCGTCCGCTCGAAGTCCGAGATGCGGTCCTGCTTCTGCATGGTGAGCCCGACGTCGTCGAGCCCTTCCAGCAGGCAGCGCTTGCGGAACGGGTCGATCTCGAACCGCACCACGCCGCCGTCGGGGCCGCGGATCTCCTGCGCCTCCAGATCGATGGTCAGCCGGGCGTTGGCGCCGCGTTCGGCGTCGTCCATCAGCTTGGCGTGGTCTTCCGGGGAGACGCGGATCGGCAGGATGCCGTTCTTGAAGCAGTTGTTGTAGAAGATGTCGGCGAAGGACGTGGAGATCACGCAGCGCACGCCCTGGTCCAGCAGCGCCCAGGGGGCGTGCTCGCGCGAAGAGCCGCAGCCGAAGTTGTCGCCCGCCACCAGGATTTCGGCGTCGCGATAGGCCGGCTTGTTCAGCACGAAGTCCGGGTTCTCGACGCCGTCCGCGTCGTAGCGGAGCTCCGCGAACAGACCCTTGCCAAGACCCGTGCGCTTGATGGTCTTCAGATACTGCTTCGGGATGATCATATCGGTGTCGATGTTGATCAGCGGCAGCGGCGCGGCGACGCCGGTCAGGGTCGTGAACTTCTGCATGGGGCCGGAACTCCTTCGGCGCCTCTCATGCGCCCGCGCGGCGGTCGGGTCAACCCGCGCCGGGGCCTGAGAGGCTTGGGCGAACCGCGCATGTGGCGTGCGCGGCCGCGCGGCGCAAGCAGGGCCTTTTCGCTCACCGCAGCGGGTAGGCCGCCTCCAGCACGTAAGGCCCGCCGCCGACCGAGTCCCGCGAGGAATAGATCACGAACTGCTCGGCCCGGAACGACAGGCCGGGCGGGCCGCCGCGCAGGCCGAGATAGTCCGCCACCGCCCGGGGCGAGGCGTCGCGCAGGCGCGCCAGCGTCACATGGGGCGTGAACTTGCGGCTTTCGGCGGGCAGCCCCGCCCGGCGCATCAGCCGCTCGTGCTCGGCCTGCAGCTCGATCAGCGCGGGCGTGGGCGCGACCTTCGCGATCAGCGCCCGCGGCCGCGCGCCGCCGAAGGCGTCCGGCCCCTCGAACGTGATCTCGAACGGCGCCCGCCGCACCTTGCCGAGCAGATAGGCCGCCTCCTGCGCGGTCTCCTCGTCCACGTCGCCGAGGAAGCGCAGGGTGACGTGGTAGTTCTCCACGTCGATCCAGCGCGCGCCGGACAGCCCGCCCCGGTAGGCGGACAGCGCCAGCCCGACCTCTTCCGGCACCTCGATCGCTGTGAACAGCCGCGGCATCGGGAGCCCCCCTTCGACGCGCCCGGACGGCGAATGGCCGTCAGGGACAGGGATTGGTGCGCAGCCGGTGGATCGCGTCCACCTTGGTCTCGATCTCATCCGACCACGGCCGCTCGAAGGCGGCGAGGTCGTGGTCGAGCTGCTCAAGGCTGGTCGCGCCGATGATCACCGAGGTCATGAAGGACCGGGTGGCCGCGAACTGCAAGGCGAGATGCGTGGGCGACCAGCCGATCTCCCCAGCAAGATCGAGATAGGCCGAGATCGCCCCTTCCGCCCCGGTGGTCTCGTAGCGCTGCAGCCGGTCGAACAGCGTCTTGCGCGCCCCCGCAGGCTGCGCGCCGTCGGCGTATTTGCCGGTGAGATAGCCTTGAGCCAGCGGCGAATAGCCGAGCAGCGAGACGTTCTCCCGCAGCGAAATCTCCGCGAGCCCGGTCTCGTAGGTGCGGTTGAGCAGGCTGTAGGCGTTCTGCAGCGAGACCGCGCGCGGCAGGTTTCGCGCCTCCGCCTCGCGCAGGAACGTCATCACGCCCCAGGCGCTCTCGTTCGAGAGGCCCACGTGGCGGATCTTGCCCTCGCGGACCAGTTCGCCCAGCGCCTCCAGCGTCTCGTGGATCGGGATCTCCGGCCCGGTGGTGGGGCGGAACACCGTGGGGTTGGAGCCGAACTGGGTCACCTCCCGGTCCGGCCAGTGCAGCTGGTAGAGGTCGATGTAGTCGGTGCGCAGCCGCTTCAGGCTGCCCTCCACCGCCTCGCGCAGCTGGGCGCGGGAGAGTTCGCCGGTGGCGCCGTCCTTGCGGAACCAGTCCATCACCGTGCGGCCCACCGCCTTGGTGGCGACGATCATGCGGTCGCGGTTCGCGCCCTTGGCGAGCCAAGTTCCCACGATCTCCTCCGTGCGCCCCTGGGTCTCGGGCTTGGGCGGGATCGGGTAGAGCTCGGCGGCGTCGAGGAAGTTGATCCCGGCGTCCGCGGCGCGGTCGAGCTGGGCGTGGCCTTCGGCCTCGGTGTTCTGCTCGCCGAAGGTCATGGTGCCGAGGCAGACGACGCTCACGTCGAGCCCCGTGCGTCCGAGCGGGCGGCGTTCCATGGGCGGTGTCCCCTGGTCTGTGGCGATGATGGTCGAAGCGTTCAGGAGCGGCCGGGCAGGCTGTCCACGAAGCGCCGCACGTAAGGCAGGGCGCCCCGCACCATGATGTCGATCCCGCGCGGGTTCGGGTGCAGGCCGTCGGCGAGGTTCAGCGCGGCGTTCCCCACCACGCCGTCGAGGAAAAACGGGTAGAGCACCAGACCCCGCTCGGCCGCAAGGTCCGAATAGATCGAATCGAACGCCGCCACATAGGCCGAGCCCAGATTGGGCGCCGCGCGCATTCCGATCAGCATGGCGGGCGTGTTCCGCGCCTTGAGCCGGTCGAGGATGCGCGTCAGCGCGGCGCGGGTGATCTTCGGATCGACCCCGCGCAGCATGTCGTTGGCGCCGAGCGCCACGATCACGCCGTCGGTCCCGTCCGGCACCGACCAGTCCAGCCGGTCGGCCCCGCCGGAGGCGGTGTCGCCCGAGACGCCGGCGTTGGCGACGGCGACCGTACGGCCTCCGTCGCTCAGCGCCTTCTGAAGCCGGGGCACGAAGCCTTCGCCCGGCCCGAGCCCGTAGCCGGCGGTGAGGCTGTCGCCCAGCGCCACCAGCCGCACCGGCTCCGCCGCCTCGGCGCGGTCGGCCGTTCCGATCACGCTTGCGAGAGCCGCGAGCCCAAGCCCAAGAGCGGCCCGGCGCGAGGGCCCTCCCGCCCCGTTGGCGACGCAATCGGCGCCGATGGTGCGACGCACATCCGAACGGCACGGCGATTCCAGGGGCTTCATGACGGCGATCGAACTCCGCGGCGTAAACCTTGCGCTGGGCAAGGGCCCCGCGCGCACGCACATTCTGAAAGACGTGAACCTGCATATAGAGCGTGGCGAGACCGTGGGCATGGTCGGGCCGTCCGGCTCGGGCAAATCGACGCTGCTGATGACGCTGGCCGGGCTGGAGCGGCCGGATTCCGGGACCATCCGCGTGCTGGGGCAGGATCTCGGCGCGCTGGACGAGGACGGGCTCGCCCGCTTCCGCGGCCGCCATGTGGGCGTGGTGTTCCAGTCGTTCCACCTCATCCCCACCATGACCGCGCTCGAGAACGTGGCGACCCCGCTGGAATTGTCCGGCGCGCCGGACGCCTTCGAGCGCGCCCGCGCCGAACTCGCCGCCGTCGGCCTGTCGCACCGGCTCGACCATCACCCGGCGCAGCTGTCCGGCGGCGAGCAGCA
>NZ_JBHTMX010000134.1:0-8072 GCF_042679725.1 Methylopila musalis | reverse complement strand
GGCCCGAGGCCATCCGCGCCCGGCTCGCCGAACAGGTCGGCGCGCTGCTCGGCGCCGCCCCGCAGCTCGATCCCGACCGGCTGCACCAGGAGGCGGCGTTGCTGGCGACCCGCGCCGACGTGCGCGAGGAGCTGGACCGGCTCGTCGCCCATGTGGCGGCGGCGCGGTCGCTGATCGCGGAAGGCGGTCCGGTGGGCCGGCGGCTCGACTTCCTGGCGCAGGAGTTCGGGCGCGAATCCAACACGCTGTCGGCCAAGTCCAACGACCGCAGCCTCACCGCCATCGGGCTGGAGCTCAAAGCCGTGGTGGAGCAGTTCCGCGAGCAGGTTCAGAACGTGGAGTGATCGCCATGGCCCTTGAGACCGCCGCGGAGCCCCTCGCCGCGCAGCCGCGCCGCGGCGTTCTGCTGATCCTGTCCTCGCCCTCGGGCGCGGGCAAATCGACCCTGACCCGCGCGCTGCTCGACACCGACGACCAGATCACGCTGTCGATTTCCGCCACCACCCGCGCCAAGCGGCCGAGCGAGGCGGACGGCGTGCACTACCGCTTCCTGAAGCAGCGCGACTTCGACGTGATGCGCGACGCTGGCGAGCTGCTGGAGTTCGCGGAGGTGCACGGCAACTGCTACGGCACGCCGAAGGAGCCGGTGGAGCAGGCGTTGAGGGACGGCCGCGACGTGCTGTTCGACATCGACTGGCAGGGCACGCGGCAGGTGCGCGAGGCGATGCCGGAGGACGTGGTCACGGTGTTCATCCTGCCGCCGTCCGTGCCCGAGCTGAAGGCGCGGCTGGAGCGGCGGGCGGAGAACACGCCCGAGGACATCAGGCGCCGGCTGCGCAACGCCGCGATCGAGATCGAGCGCGGCTCGAATTACGAATACAGCGTGGTGAACGATGATTTCGAGCGCTGCCTGAACGAGGTGCGCGCCATCCTGCAGGCGGAGCGCCTGAAGCGCTGGCGCCAGCCGAGCCTCGACGCCAAGGCGGCGCGGCTCATCCAGGAGCTGTCGGCGGACTGAGCGCCGCCGCCGCCGGGCCCGCGCGAACGGGTCGGCGGCGGGCGCAAACCTTTAGCGCAGGGTTTCGGGCCGGGGCGCGGGGCGCGTCTCGGCGCCCTCGAGGCCGGCGGGCTTGCCCACCGCCACCACCAGCAGCGAGCCGTCGCCGAGCAGCTTCTCCGCCGCGGCTTTCACCTGATCGCGCGTCACCGCGGACACGAGATCGTTGCGGCGGGTGATGTAGTCGATGCCGAGATGGTCGAGCTGCAGCTGCACCAGCTGGTTCGCGACCTTGGACGAGGTGTCGAAGCGCAGGGCGTAGGAGCCGATCAGGTAGCGCTTGGCGCTGTCCAGCTCCTCCTGCGTCGGGCCGTCCTTGGCCATGCGGGCGAACTCGGCCCGGATCAGGTCGATCGACTGGCCGGCGCGGTCGTTGCGGGTGGCGACGCCCCCGAGCAGCAGACCGCCATGGTCGAACGGCTGCAGGTAGCTGTAGACCGAATAGGCGAGGCCGCGCTTCTCGCGCACCTCGTTGAACAGCCGCGACGAGAAGCTGCCGCCGCCGAGGATGTGGTTCACCACATAGGCCGGGATGAAGTCGTCGGCGTCCCGCAAGGGGCCGGGGCGGCCGAAGACGATCGAGGTCTGGGGCACGTCGAGCTCCACCACCTCGGCGCGGCCGGCGCCGGCGGGAGCGACGGTCGGGACCTCCGTCAGGCCGGCTTTGTCCGGCAGGCCCGCGAGCGCGCCGTCCACCAGACCCTTGAGGCGCTCGGGCGTGATGGCGCCCACGACGCCGATCACCACATTGTCCCGCGCCATCAGGCGCTTGTGGGCGGCGACCACGTCGTCGCGGGTGATGGCCGCGAGGCTCTGCACCGATCCGCGCGACGGCCGGCCATAGGGGTGGCCGGGGAAGGCGGCGGCGAAGAACGAGCGTCCGGCGAGGTCGTCCGGATCGAGCGCGTTGCGGCGGATCTGGGCCGACAGCTGGCTGCGCATGCGGTTGATCGCGTCGTCGTCGAAGCGGGGCTTCGCCATGGCGAGGCCGAGCAGCCGGAACGCCTCGTCGATGTTCTCCGGCAGGGTGCGCAGGCTCGCCGTCAGGCCGTCGCGGTTGGAGCTGAAGGACAGCTCGATCGCGGTCTCCTCCAGCCGCTGCTGGAAGGCGGATGCGCTCATCTCGCCCGCGCCCTCGTCGAACAGCGTCGACATCAGGCTGGCGAGCCCTTCCTTGCCGTCCGGGTCCTGGGCCGAGCCGCCCCGGAAGGCGATCTCCACCGCCACCACCGGCACGGCGTTCTCCTGCACCAGCCACGCCTCCACGCCGCCGGGGGTCGTGACGCGCTGGATGTCGGCGCCGCGGGCGGGGGCGGAGACGGCGAGGGCTGCGGCGGTGACCATGATGGCGGCGATCGTGTCCTTGGCGGCGGAGAAGGGGGAGCGGCGGAAAAGCGAAGCGATGCGGGCGATCACGGACGCGCCTCGGCGGCGGCCGGGGCGGCGTCGGGGGTCTTGGCGCTCAGAAGCTCGCCGGTGACGGAGCGGCGGGCGACCAGCACCGCGCGGGCGGCGTCGCGCACTTCGGTGGTGGTGATGGCGCGGATGCGGGCCGGCCACTCCTGCACGTCCTTGATGGCGCCGCCGGTGGCGAGCGAAGCGCCGTAGATGCGGGCGAGCGTGGCCTGGCTGTCCTGCGCATAGATGGTGTCGGCAATCAGCCGGGTCTTGGCGCGGGCGAGCTCGGCCTCGGACGGGCCTTCGGCGGCGAAGCGCGCCACCGTCTCGTCGAGCGCCGTCTCCACCTCCTTCAGCGCGGCGTCGCCGCGGGGGCTGGCGTAGACCGCGAAGCGGCCGTCGTCGAGCGCGTCGCCCTGGTACCAGGCGCCGGCGCTGGCCGCGACGCCCTTCTCCACCACCAGCGCCTGATAGACGCGGCTGGTGACGCCGCCGCCGAGAATCTGCGCCGCGAGATCGAGCGCATAGGCCTCGTGCGCCGAGGCGGTCTCGTAGGACGGCGCCAAAAACTGCTTCGACAGCGACGGCTGCGTCACCCGCGGGTCGGACAGCGTGACCCGACGCGCGGCGCGGGGCTCGGGCTCGGTCGGGCGCTGGCGCGGGCCGGCGTCGGCCCGGCGGGCGATTTTGCCGTAGGTCTCGTCGGCGAGGCGGCGCACCTCGTCGGCCTCCACGTCGCCGGCCACCACCAGGATGGCGTTGTTCGGCGTGTAGAACCGCTCGTAGAAGGCGATGGCGTCGGCGCGGGAGAGCTTCTCCATCTCGTGCTCCCAGCCAATGATCGGCGTGCCGTAGGGGTGGTTGACGAACAGAGACGCCGCCACCGCCTCGGCGAGCTGGGAGCCGGGATCGCCGTCGATGCGCGAGCGCCGCTCCTCGAGGATGACGTCGCGCTCCGGGTTCACCACCTCGTCGGTGAGCTGGAGGCCGGTCATGCGGTCGGCCTCGAAGCCCATGACGGTCTTCAGGTGCTCCTTGGCGACCCGCTGGAAATAGGCGGTGTAGTCGTAGGAGGTGAAGGCGTTCTCCTGGCCGCCCAGCTCCGCGACGGTCTTGGAGAACTGCCCGGCCGGGTGGTTCGCCGTGCCCTTGAACATCAGATGCTCGAGGAAATGCGCGATGCCGGACACGCCCTTCGGCTCGTCGGCGGAGCCCGCCTTGTACCAGACCATGTGCGTCACCACCGGGGTGCGATGGTCCGGGATCACCACCACTTCGAGCCCGTTCTCCAGCGTGAAGGACGCGATCTCGGGGCCCGCGGCGCGGGCGGGGTCGGCCTGGGCCGGGGAGGGGGTGAGCCCGGCGAGCGATCCGGCGAAGGTGGCGGCGGCCATGGTTGCGGCGAAACCTCCGAGCAAGCGTCTGAACATGAGACCTGCGAGTCTGGCGTGGGAATGCGAGGGCGCGACGGCGCCCGCGAACGTCCTCATATAGCCGTGCACGCCCCACGCTTCGAGCGCAAGGGCGCCTCACGAGCGGGTGAGGACGGTTACATCGCGGCAAGGTTCATTCGGGCGCCAGCAGCCGCGCGCCGGGACCCTCCGCCCCGAGCCGGTCGTTCGGGTTGCGCAAGGGGCAGACCGAGGCCGACAGGCAGCCGCAGCCGATGCAGCCGTCGAGATCGTCCCGGAGCCGCGTCAGCGTGGCGATCCGCGCGTCGAGATCGGCCCGCCAGCGGGCGGAGAGCGCGGCCCAGTCGGCGGCGCTCGGGGCGCGGGCGCCGTCCGGAAGCTCCGCCAGCGCGGCGCCGATGGCGACAAGCGGAAGGCCGAGCTTCTGCGCCACGCGGATCACCGCCACCCGCCGCAGCGTCTCCCGCGGGTAGCGGCGCTGGTTGCCGGCGTTGCGGCGGGAGAAGATCAGCCCCTTCGCCTCGTAGAAATGCAGCGCCGAGACCGCGACGCCGCTGCGGCGGGCGAGTTCGCCCACGGTGAGCTCGGGTTTCGGCCGTGGGGCGCGGGCGGTCATCGGAGGGCTTGACCTCAAGTAAGCTTGAGGTTTTATGCCTTCACGCTCCAGCGGACGCAAGCACGGAGCGCGCCATGAGAGTTCCCCTCCACATCGCCCTGATCTACGGCAGCGCGCGGCCCGGCCGGCTGTGCGACGCGGTCGGCGCCTGGACCGAGGCCGAAATCCACCGCGTCGGCGGCTTCACCACCGAGATCGTGGACCCGCGCGACGCGCTTCAGGACGAGGGCGCGCTGCGCGACGCGCTGGCGCGGGCCGACGGCTTCGTGGTGGTGACGCCGGAGTACAACCACTCCTTCGCCGCGCCGCTGAAGGCCGTGATCGACGCCGCCGACGTGGAGTGGGGCGCGAAGCCCGTGGGCTTCGTCTCCTATGGCGGGCTGTCCGGGGGCCTCCGGGCCGTGGAGCAGTTGCGCCTCGTGTTCGCGGAGCTGCATGTGGTCGGCGTCTCGGATAGCGTCGCCCTGCCGGACGCCTGGGACCGCTTCGACGGCGCCGGCCGGATGACGGAGCCGGAGCGGCCCCGCCGCGCCATGGGGCGCATGCTGACGCGCCTGCGCTGGTGGGGCGAGGCGCTGAAGGCCGCCCGCTCGGCGCAGGTCTTCACGGAGGCCGCGTGATGGCCGCCCTCGACCTCGACGCCTATGTCGCCCGCATCGGTTATGACGGGCCGCGCACGCCCACCCTCGCGGTCCTCACCGAGGTGCACCGCCGCCATCTGGCCGCGATCCCGTTCGAGGCCATCGAGGCCCGGCTCGGGCGCACGGTGGACGTCTCGCCGGAGGGCGTCGACGCCAAGCTGATCGGCGCTCGCCGCGGCGGCTACTGCTACGAGCAGAACGGGCTGCTGAAGCGGGCGCTCGAAGCGATTGGGTTCCGCGTCGACGCGCTGCTGGCGCGTGTGACGATGCACGGCGGGCCCGACGCGGCCCGGCCGGGGCGCACCCACATGACGCTCGCGGTGGACGCGGAGGGCGGCCGGTTCCTGACCGACGCGGGCTTCGGCGCGCTGGTTCCGGCGGCACCGCTGCGCCTCGACGACCGAGCGCCCCAGCGGACGCGGCTCGGGACCTTCCGCCTCGCGCCGGACGGACGGGAGATCGCGCTGTCGATCGGGCAGGGGGAGGGCTGGGCGCCGCTCTATTCGGTCTCGCTGGAGCCGCAGGCGCAGGCCGACATCGAGATCGCGAACTGGTTCACCTCGACCCATCCGCGCTCGTTCTTCCGCGGCGCCTTCGCGGTGGCGCGGGTGGCGGAGACCGAGCGCTACGCCCTGTTCGACGACCGCCTCACCGTGCGGCGGGCGAACGGGAGCGAGGAGCGCCGGACGCTGACGGCGCCCGGGATCGAGCGGGCGCTCGCCGATCTGTTCGCGCTGGAGCCGAGGCCGGAATGGCGGGCTTTGTTCGCCGAGCTCGCGGCTGCGGCATAAGTGTTCCGGGGATCGATCACGGCGCGCGGGGGAGCGCCGTGATCGGAACCGGAAGACGCTGTCGTCAGGCGGCGGCGGGCTTGCGGCCGCGCTTGGCGGGGGCCGGCGCGGGGGTCGCGGCCTTGCTGCGCTGCTGGCCGAGGCCGGCCTTCTTGGCGAGTTCGGAGCGGGCGGCGGCATAGTTCGGCGCCACCATGGGATAGTCGGCCGGAAGGCCCCACTTGGCGCGGTAATCGGCCGGCGTCATGTCGTAGGCGGTGCGCAGATGGCGCTTCAACGACTTGAACTTCTTGCCGTCTTCAAGACAGATGATGAAATCGGGGCCGACCGATTTCTTGATCGGCACAGCCGGAGTCAGCTCCACCACCGGCTCCTTCGCGGCGCCGGTCGCGGCGGACGTCAGAGCGCCATGGACGGTCTGGATCAGCGTCGGCAGATCGGCCGCTGCGACGGAATTGTTGCTCACATAGGCGCTGACCACATCGGCGGTCAGCGTCACGAAATCCGTCTCGTCGGTCATTTTGATTACGTCTCCTCTTAGGCTTCGAAAGAACTGATCCTGTTCGCGGTCTTTGGCAAGTCTAATCAGTAATCATTCGTAAACAAAATGAACGCCCACGACCTATTGGGCGGTTTTCGGGCAGCACAGCGGGCGCCCGCGATCGGCGCATAGGTCCCGCAGCGCCTCCTATGGGCGAAGCCGGGCGTAAAACTTGGTCGCCGCGCCTGTCTTTTTGGCTCGCGTCACGGCGGACAAATCGTCCATACTCGTGGCGTCCCAGCCCTGATCGTCGATTGTCCCGCAGGAGTACGCCGCATGCCGCATGAGACGCCGCTGATTTCGACGATCGTCGCGGGTTTCGTGCTTGCTTTCGTACTCGGCGCCATCGCCAACCGGTTCAAACTGCCGCCGCTGGTGGGCTATCTGGTGGCAGGCGTGCTGGTCGGCCCGCACACGCCGGGCTACGTGGCCGACCAGAAGCTCGCGCCGGAGCTGGCCGAGATCGGCGTCATCCTGCTGATGTTCGGCGTGGGTCTGCACTTCTCGCTCAAGGATCTGCTTTCGGTGCGCGGCGTCGCGGTGCCGGGCGCGGTGGCGCAGATGACCTTCGCCACGCTGCTCGGCTGGGCGCTGGGCGTCGGGCTCGGCTGGTCGCATGGCGGCGGCCTCGTCTTCGGCCTCGCGCTGTCGGTCGCCTCCACCGTGGTGCTGCTCAAGGCGCTGCAGGAGCGCCGGCTGGTGGAGAGCGAGCGCGGCCGCATCGCGGTGGGCTGGCTCATCGTCGAAGACCTCGCCATGGTGCTGGCGCTGGTGCTGATCCCGGCGGTGTCGAACATCGCGAGCGGCGACGGCGCCGCGGCCGCCGTCTATGGCGACCCCTTCGCGGCCCTGCTCGCCCGCGGCTTCGGCGTGGAGCTGAACATCTGGGGCATCATCGGGCTGACGCTCGCCAAGGTCGCGGCCTTCGTCGCCCTGATGCTGATCGTCGGCCGCCGCGTCATCCCCTGGGTGCTGCACCGGATCGCGCACACCGGCTCGCGGGAGCTGTTCCGGCTCGGCGTGCTCGCCATCGCGCTCGGCGTCGCCTTCGGCGCGGCCAAGCTGTTCGGCGTGTCGCTGGCGCTCGGCGCCTTCTTCGCCGGCATGATCCTGTCGGAAAGCGAGCTCAGCCACAGCGCCGCGCAGGAGAGCCTGCCGCTGCGCGACGCCTTCTCCGTGCTGTTCTTCGTGTCGGTCGGCATGCTGTTCGACCCGGCGATCCTGGTGCGCGACCCGCTGCCGGTGCTCGCCACCTTCGCCATCATTGTGGTGGGCAAGTCGATCGCGGCCTTCCTGATCGTGATCGCCTTCCGGCGCACCACAGGCACGGCGCTCACCATTTCAGCCAGCCTCGCCCAGATCGGCGAGTTCTCCTTCATCCTGGCGGAGCTCGGCGTCGGGCTGAACCTGCTGCCGGAGGAGGGGCGCGACCTCATCCTCGCCGGCGCGCTGATGTCGATCGTGTTCAACCCGATCATGTTCATGCTGATGGACCGGCTGAAGCCGCGGCTGGAGGGCCGGATCGGCCGCGCCTCGCCGAAGCCCGCCGTCGCCGCCGCCGCGAAGCCCGCCGCCAAGGAGGCCCCGAAGCCCGCCGCTGTGGAGGCGGAGCCCGC
>NZ_JBHTMX010000133.1:0-8086 GCF_042679725.1 Methylopila musalis | reverse complement strand
CCCGGCGAGGTGGCGGTGGGGGGCGGGGCCGAGAACGTCTTGGAGCCGCGGCTCCCGACGCCGCCGCTCCGGCCGGCGCGGGCCTCGGCGTCGATCGGCGCCATCGTCACGACCGCGATCAGCGCGGCGAAGGCGGTGGCGGCGAGCCGGCGGGCGAAGGTCGGTCGGAACATGTGCGTTTGGTATCCCCAGTTGGTTCGCCCGCAATGTGGGGGTCGCGGACCGTCTTGTCATCGGCCTCGCGGGCGTCTGACGCGCCTGTGATCGAAGCGCCCCCCACCCATGCCGCGTCCGGAAAGACACACCCCTTCTCCATCGCCGCGATCACGGGAACGTAGGCGAACCGGCGGGTGAGGCCGCGCGTACCCGCCCTGCGACGTGATCGCAGACCAACGAGGAAACGCCATGAACGCCACCGCCCGCGCCGCCGTTTCGGCCGCAGCGCTTCTCTTGTCCGCGACCGCCGTTTCGGCCGCCGACCTTCCCGCCTACGAGCCGGCGCCGTCGGCGATCGCCGTGTCGTCCTTCACCTGGACCGGCTTCTATGTCGGCGCCCATGCGGGCCACGTGTGGGGCGACCACGACATCCGCACCCGCGGCAAGGACGCGGCGACCAGCCTCAACGTGCAGAACCGCCTGCGCCCGCCGAGCATCGGCGTGGACGGCGACGGCTGGCTGTTCGGCGCCCAGGCCGGCTACAACGTCCAGCTCGACAACTCGCCGGTGGTGTTCGGCGTCGAGGCCGACATCTCCTACGCCGACATCGACGACACCCGCCGCTACAACATCCCGCCGCTCGCGCCGGCGGCCGGCAACATCCGCTCGGTGTTCAAGCAGGAGCTCGAATATCTCGGCACCGTCCGCGCCCGCGTCGGCTACGCCTTCGACCGCGTTCTGGTCTACGGCACCGGCGGTCTGGCCTATGGCGAGGTGAAGACCTCGGCCCGCTTCTTCAACAACCAGCCGCCGGCCGGCGGCGGCGGCGCGCTCGGCTTCTCGGACTCCAAGAGCAATGTCGAGGTGGGCTACACGGTCGGCGCCGGCGTCGAATACGCCGTCACCGACGCGATCAGCGTGAAGGGCGAGTACCTCTATTACGACCTCGGCGACACCACGCTGAACGTGAACCGCACCGCCGCCGCCCCGATCGGCCAGAGCGGCTACCGCTCCCGCTTCGAGAACGACGGCCACATCGCGCGGTTGGGCGTGAACTACCGCTTCTGATCGTCCGCCCCCGGCGACGACGGACAGGAAAGGGCGGCTTTCGGGCCGCCCTTTTTTCACGCGCAGCGTCGAGCAGGCGTCGCCCGTTTTGTGACATAAAGACTTCTTTATGTCTTTATTGCCCTGTCGGGCCTCGCATGGTAGGAGACGCGCCATATCCGATCCCGCCCGCCTCGCCGTGGGCCAACATTGAAGGACCGCCATGAGCCAGAGCGCCGCCGCCCTCAAGGACGCCCCCCTCAACGACTACATCGTCAAGGACATCTCGCTGGCCGACTGGGGCCGCAAGGAGCTCGCCATCGCCGAGACCGAGATGCCCGGCCTGATGTCCGTGCGCGCAGAGTACGGCCCGTCGCAGCCGCTCAAGGGCGCGCGCATCGCGGGCTCGCTGCACATGACGATCCAGACCGCGATGCTGATCGAGACCCTGAAGGCGCTGGGCGCCGACGTGCGCTGGGCCTCCTGCAACATCTACTCCACCCAGGACCACGCCGCCGCCGCCATCGCCGCCAACGGCACCCCCGTCTTCGCCGTGAAGGGCGAGACGCTGGAGGAGTACTGGGAGTACACCCACAAGATCTTCGAGTGGGCCGATGGCGGCACCCCGAACATGATCCTCGACGACGGCGGCGACGCCACGCTGCTGCTGCATCTCGGCAAGCGCGCGGAAGCCGGCGACGTGGCCTTCCTCGAAGGCGCCACCAACGAGGAGGAGACCATCCTCTTCGCCGCCATCAAAAAGCGGCTCAAGAGCCATCCGGGCTGGTACACCAAGAACGCCGACGCCATCCTCGGCGTGACCGAGGAGACCACCACCGGCGTGCACCGCCTGTACGATCTCGCCCGCAAGGGTGAGCTGCTGTTCCCGGCCATCAACGTGAACGACAGCGTCACCAAGTCGAAGTTCGACAACCTCTATGGCTGCCGTGAGTCGCTGGTGGACGCCATCCGCCGCGGCACCGACGTGATGATGGCCGGCAAGGTCGCCATGGTCGCGGGCTTCGGCGACGTGGGCAAGGGCTCGGCCGCCTCGCTGCGCCAGGCCGGCTGCCGCGTGCTCGTGTCCGAGGTCGATCCGATCTGCGCGCTGCAGGCGGCGATGGAAGGCTACGAGGTCGTCACCATGGAGGACGCCGCCCCGCGCGCCGACATCTTCGTGACCGCGACCGGCAACGTGGACGTCATCACCGTCGACCACATGCGGGCCATGAAGGACCGCGCCATCGTCTGCAACATCGGCCACTTCGACAGCGAGATCCAGATCGGCGCGCTGAAGAACTTCAAGTGGGACAACGTCAAGCCGCAGGTGGACGAGGTGGAGTTCCCCGACGGCAAGCGCATCATCGTGCTGTCGGAAGGCCGTCTCGTGAACCTCGGCAACGCCACCGGCCACCCGTCCTTCGTGATGTCGGCCTCGTTCACCAACCAGACGCTGGCGCAGATCGAGCTCTACGCCAACAACGCGGACGGCAAGTACGAGCGTCAGGTCTACGTGCTGCCGAAGAAGCTCGACGAGAAGGTCGCGGCGCTGCATCTCGGCAAGATCGGCGTGAAGCTCTCCAAGCTCTCGGCTAAGCAGGCCTCTTACATCGGCGTCGCCACCGAAGGCCCGTTCAAGCCGGAAGCCTACCGCTACTGAGCGGCCGCGTTCCTCCGGCCCCGAGCGTCACGGATCGCCTCTCCCCGGCGGGGAGAGGTCGGCGCGCATGAGCCGCGCGAGGGGCGGCGACGCCTCTCGGGACATGAAAAAGGGGCGGCCTGCGGGCCGCCCCTTTTTCAATTGCGACGGCGGGCCGGGACGCCTGAAAGCTCCCGGCCCGAACGCCTTCAGGCCATGGCCTTCTGCAGGTTCTCGTCGATCTTGTCGAGGAAGCCGGTGGTGGTGAGCCAGCCCTGCTCGTCGCCCACCAGCAGCGCCAGATCCTTGGTCATGAAGCCGGCCTCGACCGTGTCGACGCAGACCTTCTCCAGCGTCTCGGCGAAGCGCTTCAGCTCGTCATTGCCGTCGAGCTTGGCGCGATGGCCGAGGCCGCGGGTCCAGGCGAAGATCGAGGCGATGGCGTTGGTGGAGGTCGCCTTGCCCTTCTGGTGCTCGCGGTAGTGGCGGGTGACGGTGCCGTGGGCGGCCTCCGCCTCCATGATCTTGCCGTCCGGCGTGGTCAGCACCGAGGTCATCAGGCCGAGCGAGCCGAAGCCCTGCGCCACCGTGTCGGACTGCACGTCGCCGTCGTAGTTCTTGCAGGCCCAGATGTAGCCGCCGGACCACTTCAGCGCCGAGGCGACCATGTCGTCGATCAGGCGGTGCTCGTACCAGATCTTCTTCTCAGCGAACTTGGCCTTGAACTCGGCCTCGTAGACCTCCGCGAACAGATCCTTGAAGCGGCCGTCATAGGCCTTGAGGATGGTGTTCTTGGTGGAGAGATAGACCGGGTAGCCGCGCGCGAGGCCGTAGTTCAGCGAAGCGCGGGCGAAGTCACGGATCGAGTCGTCCAGATTGTACATCGCCATGGCGACGCCCGAGGACGGCGCGTCGAACACGTCGTGCTCGATGGTGGTCCCGTCCTCGCCGACGAACTTGATGGTCAGCTTGCCCTTGCCGGGGAACTTGAAGTCGGTCGCCTTGTACTGGTCGCCGAAGGCGTGGCGGCCGACAACGATCGGCTGGGTCCAGCCCGGCACCAGCCGCGGCACGTTCTTGCAGATGATCGGCTCGCGGAAGATCACGCCGCCCAGGATGTTGCGGATGGTGCCGTTCGGCGACTTCCACATCTTCTTGAGGGTGAACTCCTCCACCCGGGCCTCGTCCGGGGTGATGGTCGCGCATTTCACGCCGACGCCGTACTGCTTGATGGCCTCCGCCGCCTCGACCGTGACCCGGTCCTCGGTGGCGTCGCGGTTCTCGATGCCGAGATCGTAATACTTCAGATCGATGTCGAGATAGGGGTGGATCAGCTTGTCTTTGATGAACTGCCAGATGATCCGGGTCATCTCGTCGCCGTCGAGTTCGACGACCGGGTTTTCGACCTTGATCTTCGCCATGGAGAGACAAACCTTTCGAGGTGAACCGGAGCCTGTCGCGCCTTTCGCGGCGCAGCGAAGGCACGTTTAGCACCGCGCCCCTGCGTCGGGAAGCCGCGGCGCGGGCGGCGACGCAAGGCGGCGTTGCATTTCGCGCCCCTGCGCGGGACGCGTTCCCGCGTTAGATCGGGCCCACGTCATCCGGGAGCCCGTTTCATGTCCGAAATCCCCGCCGCGTCCGCCTCCGCCCCATCCTCCGGCGTGGACGGGCGCCTGGTGTTCATGGCGGCGGTCGCCTGCGGCGTCATCGTGGCGAACCTCTATTACGCCCAGCCGCTGGTCGATCTCATCGCCCACGATCTGGCGCTGTCGCCGGTCGCCGCCAGCAGCGTGGTGTCGCTGACGCAGATCGGCTACGGCGTCGGCCTCATCCTGCTCGCGCCGCTCGTCGATCTGGTCGAGGCGCGGCGGCTGATCGCGATCACGCTCGGCGCTGCGGTGCTCACGCTCGCCGCCGCCGCGCTCGCCCCCTCCGCCGCGCTGTTCCTGCTGACCTCCTTCGCCATCGGCGTCGCCTCGACCGCGGCGCAGATGCTGCTGCCGGTGGTGGGCGGCGCGGCGCCCGCGGCCGTGCGCGGCCAGGTGGTGGGCACGGTGATGAGCGGGCTGCTGTTCGGCATCCTGCTGTCGCGCCCGCTCGCCTCCGTGCTCGCCGACTACGCCGGCTGGCGCGCGGTGTTCGGCCTGTCGGCGGTGATGATGGCGCTGCTCGCGCCGGTGGTGTTCGCCATGCTGCCGAAACGCCCGGCGACCGGCGGGCTCGGCTACGGCGCCTTCATCCGCTCCATGGGCGCGCTGCTGGCGCGGCACCGGACGCTGCGGCGGCGCGCGGCCTATCAGGCCGCCATGTTCGCGAGCTTCAGCCTGTTCTGGACCGCCGTGCCGATGCGCCTTGCCGAGGGCTACGGCTGGTCGCACAGTCTGATCGGCCTGTTCGCGCTGGCGGGCGCGGCGGGCGCGCTGGTGGCGCCCTGGGCCGGACGGCTGGCGGATTCCGGCCGCACCTACGCCGGCACCCTCGCCGCCCTCGCCATGTCCGCCGCGAGCTTCGCGATCGCAGGGCTCGACGGCCTGCTGGGCGCGGGCGTCGGCGGCGTCGCGGCGCTGCTGTTCGGCGCGGTGGTGCTGGATACGGGCGTGCAGATCAACATGATCCTCGGCCAGCGGGCGATCTATGGTCTCGACGAGGCCGCGCGCGGCCGCATCAACGGGCTCTATGTGGCGATCCTGTTCTTCGGCGGCGCGGCGGGCTCCGCCATGGTCAGCCCGCTGATGCAGGCCTTCGGCTGGCCGGGCGTCGCCGCCGTGGGCACGCTGCTGCCGCTCGTCGCGCTCGCCTTCGCCGCGGGCGACGCCGGCCGCGCCTGACGGGGCGTCGCGAAGCCGGGCCGCCCGTGCTATGCGCCAAGCCTTCGCTCTTCCACATGTTCGACGCGAGCCATGGCCGGAACCAACCGCACCAAAGCCGACATCGCCGCCGCCCTGCCGGCCGGCCCCGCCGTGGTGCTGGTGCAGCCGCAGCTCGCTGAGAACGTGGGCGCGGTCGCCCGCGCCATGGCGAATTTCGGCCTGAACGAACTCCGCGTGGTGCAGGGCCGCGCGGATGTGACGTCGGAGACCGCCCGCGCCTTCGCCGCCGGCGCCCATCACGTGCTGGACGGCGCCCGCGTGTTCGAGACGCTGGAGGAGGCGGTGGCCGACCTGACGCTGCTGTTCGCCACCACCGCCCGCGAGCGCGGCCAGCTCAAGCCCGTGGACACGCCCGAGCAGGCGGCGGTGCGGCTCGCGGCCCACGGCGCGCGCGCCGGCGTGCTGTTCGGGCGCGAGCGCACCGGGCTTGAGAACGACGAGGTGGCGCTCGCCGCCCGCGTCGTCACCTTTCCGGTGAACCCGGCTTACGCCAGCCTCAATCTGGCGCAGGCGGTGCTGCTGGTCGGCTACGAGTGGTTCAAGGCCGCGACCGGCGGCGCGCCCGCCTTCGACATGATCCGCCGCTCCCCCGACGCGACGGAGTCCGAGAAGATGGCGCTGTTCCGCCATCTGGAGGGCGAGCTGGACGAAACCGGCTTCTTCCGTTCGGAGGACAAGCGCGCGATCATGACCCGCAACCTGCGCAACATGATCCACCGCATGGAGCCGACCCGGCAGGACCTGCAGACCCTGCACGGCGCCGTCGCCGCCCTCTCCGAAGGCCGCCCCGGCCCCGGCGGCCGCCCCCGCAAAGCCCTGAGGCCCGCGTCGGACGAGTGAGGCGCGCGAAGCCGCCTCACTCTCTGAGGTCGCTCCCTCAATAGCCGACGGTGAACCGCGCGCGGGAATGAGCGGGGCGCTCCAGCTCGTCGGCCAGCGCCACGGCGAAGTCCTCGTAGGAAATCGAGCTGCCGGAGGCGGTGGTCAGCAGGTCGTCGCCGCCGAGGCGGAACACGCCGGTGCGCTCGCCGGGACCGAACTCGGCGGAGGGCGACAGGAACGTCCAGTCGAGATCGGGCTCCGCCTTCAGCCGGTCGATGAAGGCCGCGCCCGCGGTCGCCTCGTCCTTGTAGGCGGCCGGAAAATCCGACGCGTCGAGCAGGCGGACGCCGGGGGCCACGTTCAGGCTGCCCGCGCCGCCGACGACCAGATAGCGCGGCGCGCCGGCGGCCTTCACCGCGGCGATCAGCGCCTCGGGATCGCTGTCGAGGAACATCACCGAGCTCACCACCGCGTCATGGCCCTTCAGCGTCGCGGCCAGCGCCTCGGTGTCGAAGAGATCCGCCCCGACCGGCGTGGCGCCCGGCGCCGCCGGGATGCGCTCGGGATGGCGGGCGATGGCGGTGACCGCGTGGCCGCGGCGGGCGAGTTCGGCGAGGATCCGGGAGCCGACGGCGCCCGAGGCTCCGATGAGGGCGATGCGCATGGCGTGACCTTCCTGTTGGTTTCGATTAGATACCTACATACATTCACAACATCAGCCTTCCAAGAACGCACCGTAACGTCACCAGGTCACCGCGACGACACCCATGGACGCCACCTCCGCCCTGCCCCCCAACGCCTACGCCGCCGCGTGCCCGACCCGGATGGTGCTGGACCGGATCGCCAACAAATGGGCCGCGCTGATCCTCGGTCTGCTCGTCGACGGCCCGATGCGCTTCAACCGCATCCGCCGGGAGGTGGAGGGCCTGTCCCAGAAGGCGCTGTCGCAGACGCTGAAGGGGCTGGAGCGCGACGGGCTGGTCAGCCGAACCGCCTTCGCCACCGTGCCCGTGACGGTGGAATACGCGCTGACCCCGCTCGGCGGCACGCTCGCCGCGCTGCTGGACGGGCTTCGCCTGTGGGCCGAGACCAACATCGACGAGGTGCTGGCGGCGCAGGCCCGCTACGACGGCGATCCCGGCCGCGGCGGCGCCTCTGGGGCGAAAAAGTGACGGGGAGGCGCCCACGTACCCGTTATGGACTCTTGGGCGCGAGTCCCCGGATCAGTAGACTGACCTTGATTCGCGACGGGGGCGCGGCGCGCTCCGGCGTCGCCGGAGTCCGTTCCCGGCTGGAACGGACCACCGACGGGGACCTCGCCACATGCCTGATCGGCCGCGTCGCGGAGCCGCTCTTCTTGTCGCACTGACCGCGACGGCGACCTTCTCCGCCTCCGCCGCGCAGGCCGCGCCGTTCGGCGCGCCGGAGACCGCCACGCTCGCGCTCGTCCTGGGCTCCCTGTTCGTCGCCGTGGTGTCGTCGGTCGCGCTGCTGCGCGCCCGCCAGCGGCTGGCGGACGTGACCGCCGCCACCTCCCGCGACGCCGCCGATC
>NZ_JBHTMX010000132.1:0-8137 GCF_042679725.1 Methylopila musalis | reverse complement strand
CGCGAGGCGGAGGAGGCCATGCTGGCGCGCGAGGCGGAGCGGCTGCGCCGCATCGAGGCCGCCGAGGACGAGGTCCGCGCCCGGATCGAGGCCGCCGTCGCGTTCGCGCCCGAACCTGCGCCCGAGATCGAGCCGGCGCCCGCCGCCGCTCCGGAGCCCGTGGCGGAGCACGAAGACCCGGTGGTGGTGCCGCTGCCGCGCTCGTCGGCCGCCGCCGCCGCCGACGAGGCGGAGGCGATCATGACCCGCCTCAAGGCGCTGCGTGAAGGCGTCGCCGCATGACCGGCCAGCGCATCCATCTGTTTCCGCTGATGATGACGGCGGCCGCCGCCCTGCTCGGCCTCAAGCTGGTCAGCTTCGCCACCGGCGAGAGCTACCTGTTCACGGGCCGCGCCGAAGCCGCCTCCGCCGCCAAGTCCGAGCCTCCGAAGGCGGAGGAGCCCAAGGCGGCCGAGCCCGCGCCGAAGCCCGCGCCCGAGCCGCCCCCGCCGGACGTGTCGGCTTCCGAGCGCGCGCTGCTCGAGGCGCTGCAGAAGCGGCGCGAGGTCATCGAGGCGCGCTCCAAGGACGTGGACCTGCGCGAGCAGCTGCTGAAAGCCGCCGAGAAGCGGGTCGAGGAGCGCCTCGACGAGCTCAAGCGGCTGGAGGAGCAGGTGGCCGCCGCCGACGCCCGCCGGGCCGAGGAGGAGAAGGGCAAGCTGAACGAGCTGGTCGCCATGTACGAGGCGATGAAGGTGAAGGAGGCGGCGCGCATCTTCGACGCGCTGGAGCCGTCGGTGCTGCTGCAGGTGGCGGCGCGCATGAAGCCGCAGCGCATGTCGGAGATCATGGGCAAGATGGCGCCCGAGGCGGCCCAGAAGCTGACCGTGGCGCTGGCGCGCCGGGAGGGCGTGGGCGCGCTGACGCCCCAGGCCGCGGCCGCCGCCCTCACCGACCTGCCCAAAATCGAGGGGCGTCCCGCGACGCCCTGACGCCAGCGGGTGGCTGCTCTTCGCCTCCGCGCCCCGTGACGATGGGCGCGCGCCTCGCTATATGAGGCCGACCGCGCCCGCGGGCCGCGTCCACGCGCCCGGACGGTTCGCTTTACGGAGGCCCAACCCATGTCCGTCGACGCCGAAAAGACGCCCGTCACCGTGCTCACCGGCTATCTCGGCGCCGGCAAGACCACGCTGCTCAACCGCATCCTGTCCGAACCGCACGGCAAGAAATACGCCGTCATCGTCAACGAGTTCGGCGAAATCGGCATCGACAACGAGCTTGTGGTGGGCGCCGACGAGGAAGTGTTCGAGATGAACAACGGCTGCGTCTGCTGCACGGTGCGCGGCGACCTGATCCGTATTCTCGAAGGGCTGATGAAGCGCAAGGGCAAGTTCGACGCCATCATCGTCGAGACCACGGGCCTCGCCGATCCGGCGCCGGTGGCCCAGACCTTCTTCATGGACGAGGAGGTGGCCCGCAAGGCCCGTCTCGACGCGGTGGTGACGGTGGCCGACGCCAAATGGCTGACCACGCGCCTCAAGGACGCGCCGGAGGCCAAGAACCAGATCGCCTTCGCCGACGTGATCCTGCTGAACAAGACCGATCTGGTCTCGGGTGAAGAGCTTGAGGAGGTCGAGGGCCGCATCCGCGGCATCAACCCCTACGCCCGCGTCATCCGCACCGTGAAGAGCGCGGTTCCGCTGAACGAGGTGCTGGACAAGGGCGCCTTCGACCTCGACCGCATCCTGGCGCTGGAGCCCGCCTTCCTCGAAGCGGACGACCACGACCATCATCACCACGATCACGGCCACGGCCATGACCACCACCATCACGACCACGGTCCGGACTGCGGCTGCGGCCACGATCATGGCCACCACGACCACGGCCACAAGGGTCACGACCATCACGATCATGGCCACGACCACAAGGCGCATGACCACAAGGATCACGGTCACGACGCCAAGGGTCACGACGCGAAGAGCCATGGCGGCCTGAAGCACTACCACGACGAGACCATGCAGTCGGTGGCGCTGGAGATCCCCGGCGACGTGGACCCCGAGAAGTTCATGCCGTGGGTCAACGCGCTGGCCCAGTCCGACGGCCAGAACTTCCTGCGCTGGAAGGGCATCCTCGCCTTCAAGGGCGAACCGCGCCGCTTCGTGTTCCAGGGCGTGCACATGATCCTGGACGGCGACCTGCAGCGGGAATGGACGCCCGAGGAGACGCGGCGGTCCAAGCTGGTCTTCATCGGCAAGGAGCTGGACGAGGCGAAGCTGCGTCAGGGCTTCCAGGCCTGTGCGGCGTAGTATCCTCCGATGCATCAGGATTATTCAGATATTCGGTCACGAATACCGGAGCCGCCTCTTTGGTATGATGCGCACGGCGTGCCTCGCTATGAAAAATTTCACCCGTCGCGAGCGGCGTCCATTTATCTAAACGAGTGCGCATTGATCGAAATCGAGTGCCAATATTGCGCGCATCGATTTGTAATCTCGCTTTCGGTCATAAATCTCTATCTTCCACAGGATGCAGACCGCGAAGTCCCCTCTTCGCCTCGCGCCTGGGTCGCGGATGCGATCCGCGACGACAAGGTGCAGTGCGGAGATCCTCCGAACATCCGTTGCTGTTCGGCCGGACCGACGGAGACAAGCGTCCCTCTGAACGTCATCGAGTATTGGCGACGTGGGGGCGGCCCAACGAAGTGGAGCTGGATTCGGGACGCCGAGTTTGAGATGGCTTTAGGCCGAAATGAACATGAAGACTGATCAGGAATGACGTTATCTCACGACGCCGGCTATCCCTCGCTCGCCGACCGCATGACGCCGGTCGAGGCCGGGGCCTATGTGATCGCGGCCACGTTCCTCGGCGGCGCGCCGGTGTTCGCGCTCGGCGACGGCGCCGTGCTGTTCGTCACCGGCGAGGGCGACCTGCGCGTCCCGGCCCATGACGGCGGGCTGCTGGCGGCGGCGACCGCGCTGGGGGTGCTCGTCACCGGCGGCGACGACGGACGGATCCTGCGGTTTCAGGGCGCGGCCGCGCCCGAGACCCTGGGCGAGGCCAAGGGCGGCTGGATCGACGCCGTGGCCATCGGCCCGGACGGCGCGGCGGCGTGGTCGTCGGGCAAGCGCGTCGTCGCCCGGGACGGCAAGGGCGCGCTGAGGAGCTTCGACGCGCCCTCCACCGCCCGCGGCCTCGCCTTCGCGCCCAAGGGCTACCAGATCGCCGTCGCCCATTATGGCGGCGTGTCGCTGTGGTTCCCGCGGGTCGAGGGCCCGGCCAAGACGCTGCCGTGGAAGGGCAGCCACATCGACGTCACCTTCGCGCCGGACGGCCGTTTCGTGGTCACCACCATGCAGGAGAGCGCGCTGCACGGCTGGCGCCTGTCGGACGGCGGCAACATGCGCATGTCGGGCTATCCGGGGAAGGTGAAGTCGCTGGACTGGACCGCGGACGGCAAGTGGCTCGCAAGCTCGGGCGCCGACGCCGCCATCCTGTGGCCGTTCCAGAGCAAGGAAGGGCCGATGGGCAAGGCCCCGAAGGAGCTCGGCGTCCGCCCGTCGCGGGTCGCCCGCGTCGCGGGCCATCCGAGCGCGGCGGTGGTGGCGCTGGCCTATGAGGACGGCTGCATCCTGCTCGCGCGCCTGACCGACGGGGCGGAGCTGCTGGCCCGGCCTGCGAGCGCCGGCGGAACCGTGACCGCGCTCGCTTGGGACCCGTCCGGCGCGCGGCTCGCCTTCGGCACGGAGGAGGGCGCCGCGGGCGTCCTCGCGCTGCCCGAAGGCTGACGGCCGGCTTCAAGGCCGCGAAACGCGCGGGGGCCGCCCCGCGCGCTCATCTCATATCGACGAACGATCGCTCAGTCCGGGCGGCGGGCCCAGGGGCGCGTCCCGGCCGGGATCTCGTGCTGGGTCGTGGCGCCGGTCGGCTGCAGGTAGAACGGCACGTCCGGCCACCGGCCGGCCGCGAGCTGGCGGCGGGTGGGCGCGTTGGTCACCGCGAAGGCGTCGAAGCCGCAGCGGCGCATCAGCGGCATCTGGTCGATCAGCACGTCGCCCACCGCCCGGACCTCGCCGCGATAGCCGTAGCGCTCCCGGAGAAGGCGCGCGGAGGACATGGCGCGGCCGTCGGCGTATTTCGGGAAGTTCAGCGCCACCAGCGCCACCCGGTCCAGATGGGGGGCCAGCTCCTCGATCGCCTCGTTCGGCTCCACCAGCACGCCGAGCGGCGCGTTGCGGGTGGCGAGCGCCTCGCGCTCGGCGAGGAAGCGGGCGAGCGGCAGCAGCGCCGGGCCTTCGGAGACGGCCTCGCCTTCGCCCGCGAGCGTCCATTCGTCCGCCTGGAAGCGGCCGTCGCGCCAGATGGGCAGGTCGGCGGCGGTCTGTTCGGTCGTCATGCGAAGCCTCGGTCAGCCCAGACGGCGCGAGGGCGCCCGCCCGGGAGAAGTCGTAAAGGATCAGGAAGCGGCCGTTTCGACCGGCGTCAAGCCCGAGGGTCGCGGCTCAGATGCCGCTGCCGTCGTGCTCCGTGGTCATCAGGCCCGGCAGATGGATGCCGCATTCGGTCTTTTCCCGGCCGCGCCAGCGTCCCGCGCGCGGGTCCTCGCCGGGCTTCACCCGGCTGGTGCAGGGCGCGCAGCCGACCGACAGATAGCCGAACTTCACCAGCGGATGCTCCGGCAGGCCGTGCTCGATCCGGTAGGCCTCGATGTCCTTCGAGGTCCAGTCGGCGAGCGGGTTGACCTTGATGCGCGGGCCGTCCGCCTCGAAGGCGGGCAGCGAGGCGCGGAAGGCGTTCTGGAACCGCTTGCGGCCGGAGATCCAGGCTGGAAAGTCCTTCAGGGCGTCCGCGAGCGGCTCCACCTTGCGGATGCGGCAGCAGAGATCGGGATCGGACTGCCACAGGAAGTTCTCGGGATCGAGCCGCTTCAGCCGCTCCGGCTTCGGCCGGTGGCTGCGCACGTCGGTGAGCCCGAGCCGCGCCACGAGGTCGTCGCGATAGGCGAGCGTCTCCTCGAACAGCTGCTCGGTGTCGATGAAGATCACCGGCGTCGAGGGATCGACCTGCGCCACCAGATGCAGCAGCACGGAGGAGTCCGCGCCGAAGCTCGACACCATGGCGATCCGGTTGCGGAACAGGTGCTCCACCGCGGCGCGGATCAGCTCCAGCGCGGTCTGGCCGCGATGGCGGCGGTCCAGATGATCGGCGAGCGAGGTGGCGCGCTCGGCGGCGCGGGCCTGCGCGACCGGCGCAAGCGGAAATTTAGGCCGCTCCATAGAGCGCCTCCTTGAACGGTTGCTGCCCGAGACGGCGCACGGCGGCCAGGAAGGTCTCCTCCGGGCTTTCGCGCAGGCGCAGATAGGTGTCGACCACGGTCTCGACCGCGTCGACCACGTCCTCGGTCTTGAAGCCGGGGCCCACCAGCGCGCCGACCGAGGCGGTCTCGTCGCCGGAGCCGCCGAGGGTGATCTGGTAGACCTCCTCGCCGCGCCGATCGACGCCGAGCAGGCCGATATGGCCCACATGGTGGTGGCCGCAGGCGTTGATGCAGCCGGAGATCTTGATCTTCAGCTCGCCGATCTCCTTCTGCCGCTCCGGCGCGCCGAAGCGGGTGGAGAGGTCCTGCGCCAGCGGGATCGAGCGGGCGTTGGCGAGGGCGCAGTAGTCGAGCCCCGGGCAGGCGATGATGTCGGTGACGAGCCCGGCGTTGCCGGTGGCGAGCTCCTGCGCCTTCAGCGTGGCGTAGAGCGCCGGCAGGTCGTCCAGCGCCACATGGGGCAGCACCAGGTTCTGCTCGTGGCTGACGCGGATCTCCGACTGGGAGTAGCGGTCGGCGAGGTCGGCCACCACCTCCATCTGCCGGTCGGTGGCGTCGCCGGGAATGCCGCCGATCGGCTTCAGCGACACGGTGACGACGCCGTAGCCCGCCGCCTTGTGGGGGGTGACGTTGTTCTCCACGAAAGTCGCGAACTCGCGGCTGTCGGCCTTGGCCGCCTCCAGCACGCCGGAGCGGGCCGGCTTCTCGGGCAGGGTCGGCGGCGCGAAATAGGCCGTGATGCGCGCGATCTCGCTCTCGGGCAGGCGAAGCAGGTCGGTCTTGCGCACCTCCTCGTACTCGGCCTCGATCTGGCGGGTGATCTCCTCTGCGCCGGTTTCGTGGACGAGGATCTTGATGCGCGCCTTGTACTTGTTGTCCCGGCGCCCGTGCAGGTTGTAAACCCGCATCACCGCCTCGATGTAGGTGAGCAGCTCCTCCTCGGGCAGGAAGTCGCGCACCTTGTGGGCGATCATGGGAGTGCGGCCCTGGCCGCCGCCCACATAGACGGCGAAGCCCACCGCGCCGTCCGGCCCGTGCTTCAGCTCCAGCCCGATGTCGTGCAGCTGGATCGCCGCCCGGTCATGGGGCGCGCCGGTGACCGCGATCTTGAACTTGCGCGGCAGATACGAGAACTCGGGGTGGATCGACGACCACTGCCGCAGGATCTCGGCGTAGGGGCGCGGATCGGCGATCTCGTCGGCGGCGGCGCCGGCGAAATGGTCGGTGGTGACGTTGCGGATGCAGTTGCCGCTGGTCTGCAGCGCGTGCATCTCCACCGAGGCGAGCTCGTCGAGGATCGCCGGAATGTCCTTCAGCGCCGGCCAGTTGAACTGGATGTTCTGCCGGGTGGTGAAGTGGCCGTAGCCCTTGTCGTAGACGCGGCCGATGTGGGCGAGCTTGCGCAGCTGGCGCGCGGACAGCGTGCCGTAGGGAATGGCGATGCGCAGCATGTAGGCGTGAAGCTGCAGGTAGACGCCGTTCATCAGCCGGAGCGGCCGGAACTGGTCCTCGGTCAGCTCGCCGGACAGCCGGCGCTCCACCTGGTCGCGGAACTGGGCGGTGCGGGCGGCGACGAAGCCGTGGTCGAACTCGTCGTAACGGTACATGGAACGAACTCCTCAGGCGCCGAGCGGACGGGCGAGGTCCGGGCGCACCGTGGGGCCTGCGGCGCGGATCACCTCGCGCAGGCGTAAGGGGCGCAGGCCCGAAGGCTCCCGTTCCACGTCGATCGGATAGGACTCCACCACCACCCGCGCGGCCTCGGAGCGCTTGCCGGCCTCCACCGCGGCGGCGAGCGTCTCGGGCGAGGCCAGCAGCTCGGCCTCGTTCAGCCGCTCGGTCCATTCGCCGCCGGGGGCGAGATAGACCACGAGCCCGTCGATGAGACGGTTGGCGGTGACGACCTGGGTGGCGGCCTTGGTCTTGGCGGCCGACTTCTGGATGGGCGCGGACATGGCGTGAAACGAACCTTCAGGCGGCGGCGGCGCCGGCCGCCTCAGCGAAAGGGATGGCGTCGGCGAGATCCGCCTCCGCGAGCGAGGGGCCGATCAGGATGAGGGCGGGGCCGTCCACGTCGTCGCGCTCGGCGAGGCCGGCGAGAGCGCGCAAGGGGCCGGCGAAGACGCGCTCGTCGGCGCGCTCGGCGTTTTCGACCGCGATGGCGGGCGTGTCCGGCGCGAGGCCGGCCTCCAGCAGGCGCGCGGCCACGAGGCCGGCGACCGTGCGGCCCATATAGACGGCGACCGTCGCGCCCGACAGCGCGAGCCGGCCCCAGTCGGGCAGGGTGCGTCCGTCGAGGTCGTGGCCGGTGGCGAAGACGAGGCTGGAGGCGACCCGGCGCAACGTGAGCGGAACCCGCGCGGAGCTCGCCGCGGCCAGCGCCGCGGTCACGCCCGGCACCACCTCATAGGCGACGCCGGCGGCCTTGAGCGCGGCCATCTCCTCGCCGGCGCGGCCGAAGATCATGGGATCGCCGCTCTTCAGCCGCACCACGCGGCGGCCGGCTTTGGCCTCGCGCACCAGCAGCGCCTCGATCTCGGCCTGGGTCGCCTCGTGGCGGCCCTTGCGCTTGCCGACGAAGACGCGCTCGGCGTCGCGGCGGCCCATGGCGACCACCTCGGACGGCACCAGCGCGTCGTGCACGATCACGTCGGCCTCCTGCAGCACCCGCTGGGCGCGCAGCGTCAGCAGGTCCACGGAGCCGGGGCCTGCGCCGACCAGCCACACGAAGCCGGACAGGTCCGGCTCGGCCGCGATCTCGCGCATGGCGAGCGCCCGGGCGCCGGGGAGGTCGCCCGACAGCGCACGGGCGGCCACGGGGCCGTCGAACAGCCGGGCCCAGAA
>NZ_JBHTMX010000131.1:0-8153 GCF_042679725.1 Methylopila musalis | reverse complement strand
GCGGGCGCCTTCCGGTTCGCCCTCCCGCGACGCTCCCTCCGGCCGGCAAGTGCGGCACACGGTGACGGTGACGGCCGCCGCGCTCACGCCGCCGCTCCGCGCGCGCGTCCAGGGCGGCCTTCGCAGGCGCGGCGCCGATTTGACCTGACGCGGATTCTGCCCAAAGTGTGAGCGCTCAAGGGGAGAGGCACGGCATGCGGCATGGGGGCGATCTCGCGGAGGCGGGCGCGGCGTTCGGCGTTCCGCCGCAGGGCTGGCTCGACCTGTCCACCGGCGTCAACCCCTACGCCTATCCGCTCCCGCCGTTTTCATCCGAAAGCCTGACGCGCCTGCCCCAGAAGGCGGCGCTGGCCGCGCTGCTCGCCGCCGCCCGCCGGGCCTATGGCTGGGCCGAAGACACCCCGGTCTGCGCCGGTCCGGGCTCCCAGGCCATGATCCAGCTGCTGCCGTATCTGCGCTACCGCAAGACGGTGGTGGTGCTCGGCCCGACCTATGGCGAGCACGCCTATCAGTGGGCGCGCGCCGGCCACGAGGTGCGCGAGGCCCGCACCCTCGGCGAGATCGGCGAGCCGGACGTGGTGGTGGTCGTCAACCCCAACAACCCCACCGGCCGCATCGCCTCGCCCAAGGCCCTCGCCAAGGTGGCGGAGGGTCTCGCCGCCCGCGACGGGCTGCTGGTGATCGACGAGGCCTTCGCGGACACCAATCCGGATGTCGGCTTCGGCGGCCGGCTGAACGGCCGCAAGGCGATCGTGCTGCGCTCCTTCGGCAAGTTCTTCGGCCTGCCCGGCGTGCGGCTCGGCTTCGCCGCCGGCGACGAGGAGATGGTGACGGAGCTTGCGGCCGAGCTCGGGCCCTGGCCGGTCTCCGGTCCGGCGCTGGAGGCGGGCGCCGCCGCGCTGTCGGACGAGGCGTGGATCTCCAGCATGCGGCTGCGGCTGTCGGTGGAGGCCATGCGGCTCGACGACCTGCTCGGCGAGAGCGGCTTCACCATCATCGGCGGGACCGATCTGTTCCGCACCGCCCGCCACGCCCGCGCGAGCGAGGTCCACGCCGCGCTCGCCCGCGCCGGCGTCTGGACTCGCCGTTTCGAGGAGCGGCCGGACGAGCTGCGCTTCGGCCTGCCCGGCGACGACGCGGCCCATGAGCGCTTCGCGGCCGCCCTGCGCGCCGCCGCCTGACGGGTCATGGATCTCGCCCACAACGCCGCGATCATCCTGATCGCCCTGCTGGTCGACGCCGTGGTGGGCGATCCCGACGCCGTGTGGCGCCGCTTCGCCCATCCGGTCGCCCTGTTCGGCCGGGCGATCAGCTGGGCCGACGCGCGCGTCAACCGGCTGGAGCTGGACGAGGCGGTCCGCCGCCGCCGCGGCGTCTGGACGCTGGTCGCGCTCGTCACGGGCGCGCTCGCCCTTGGGGTCGCGATCAGCTGGAGCCTGCGGGGGCTGCCCTATGGCGTGCTGATCGAAGGCGCGCTCGCCAGCGTGTTCCTGGCGCAGAACAGCCTGCACCGCCATGTGTCGGCGGTGCTGACGGCCTGGCGCGCGGGCGGGCTCGACGCCGCGCGGGCGGCGGTGTCCATGATCGTGGGGCGCGATCCGAAGCGGCTGGACGAGGCCGGCGTCGCCCGCGCGGCGATCGAATCCTGCGCCGAGAACTTCGCCGACGGCGTGATCGCCCCGGCGCTCTGGGGCGTGGCGCTCGGGCTTCCAGGCCTCATCGCCTACAAGGCCATCAACACCGCCGACAGCATGATCGGCCACAAGTCCGAGCGGCACCGGGCCTTCGGCTGGGCCTCCGCCCGCTTCGACGACTGGGTGAACCTCGCGCCGGCAAGGCTCGCCGGGGCGCTGATCGTGCTGGCGGCCCTGCTCACCGGCAGGCCGTGGCGCGAAGCGTGGCGGGCCATGCTGCGCGACGCCCCGCGCGACGCCTCGCCCAACGCCGGCTGGCCAGAGGCGGCCATGGGCGGCGCGCTCGGCCTCGCGCTCGCCGGCCCGCGGGTCTATGCGGGCGTCCGGGTGGACGATCCCTACATGAACGCGGGCGGCGGCCCGGCTCGGATCGAGGACATCTCCCGCGCGCTCGCGCTGTTCCGCGCCGCCTGCCTGCTGGCCGCCGTCGCGGTGGCGGCCGTCTGGCTGCTGGTCGGCGCGTGAGAGCCCGTTCGGGCGTTTTTGGCATCGTCATGCCCGAGCGTATTTTGGGCATCCATGGCTTGGACGCGCAAAATCTGGCCTGACAGAACGGCGTAGATACCCGGCTTCGCCGGGCATGAAGGGAGTTTGAATCGCGCGCTGCGGCGACGCCCCGAACAGGCTCCGAGACTCGTTCTTCAGACGCCCGCGCGGGCGATCTCCAGCATGCGCTCCACGTCGAGATGTTGGGCCAAATGGTCCGCGAGCGCGTCGAGGGTGGCGTCCACCGTCGCCTCGTAGCGGAAGCCTGCGTCCGTGACGCCGAAGCCGGCGAGATAGGCCCGGCGGAATCCGTCCGCGGCGAACACGCCATGGAGGTAGGCCCCGACGATCCGGCCGTCCGGCGAGGCGGCGCCTTCCGGCCGGCCCTCCGCCTCGAACGGCGCGCGCGCCGTGTCCGGCCCCTCGGTGCGGCCCATGTGGATCTCGTAGGCCTCCACCGGCTCGCCGCTCGCCCGGTGCCGGCCCGAAACGCGGGCGAGGCGCTTGTCGGCGCCGAGCGTGGTCTCCACGTCCAGCAGCCCAAGCCCCTCCACCCGCGCGGGCGGCCCCTCCACCCCGTCGGGATCGGAGATGGCGCGGCCGAGCATCTGGTAGCCGCCGCAAAGCCCCAGCACCCGCCCGCCGCGGCGCGCATGGGCGCGGATGTCCGCGTCCCAGCCGAAGGCGCGCAGGGCCGCGAGGTCCGCGATGGTGGCCTTGGAGCCGGGGATCAGCACCAGATCGGTCTCCGGCGGCAGCGGCGCGCCGTTCTCCAGCAGCGTCAGCGCCACCGAGGGTTCGAGCCGCAGCGGATCGAGATCGTCGAAATTCGCGATGCGCGGCAGCACGGGGACGGCCACGCGCACCATTCCGTCCCGCCGCCCCGCGCGGGAGGCGAGGTCTTCAGAATCCTCCGCCGGCAGGCGGCTCGCCTCCGCGAACCAGGGCGCGATCCCGAGCGAGGGCCAGCCGGTGCGCCCGGCGATGATGCGCAGGCCCTCATCGAACAGGCGAGGATCGCCCCGGAAGCGGTTGATCAGAAAGGCCTTGATCAGGCGGTTGTCGTCGTCCGACAGAAGCGCCTTCGTGCCCACGAGCGTGGCGATCACGCCGCCGCGGTCGATGTCGCCGATCAGCGCCACGGGCACGATGGCCGCCTGCGCGAAGCCCATGTTGGCGATGTCGCCGGCCCGAAGGTTCGCCTCCGCCGCGCTGCCGGCGCCCTCCACCAGCACGAGGTCCGCGCCCGCCGACACCCGCGCGAAACTGTCGAGCACCGCCGGCATCAGGTCGGGCTTCAGGCTCCAGTAGGCCCGGCCGCGATAGGAGCCGAGCCGCTTGCCCTGCACCACCACCTGCGAGCCGGTCTCGCTCTCGGGCTTCAGCAGCACGGGGTTCATGTGGACGCTCGGGGGCATCCCGCAGGCGCGCGCCTGCAACGCCTGCGCCCGGCCGATCTCGCCGCCGTCCTCGGTCACGGCCGCGTTGTTCGACATGTTCTGTGGCTTGAACGGCGCCACCTTCAGCCCCCGCCGCGCGAAGAGCCGGCACAGGCCCGCCACGATCAGCGACTTGCCCACATTGGAGCCGGTGCCCTGAAACATGAGGGCGGGAGCGTGCGCCATGACCTTACGCCGCCGCCGTCTTGCGCCGGCTTTGAGCCGGGAGCCGGAAACGCCGGCGGTTCAGAAGAGCGCGCATCGGGCGTCGCATCAGGGTGGTGTCCGTCGAGGGTCTGGGTCCCGGCTCACGGCCGGGACAAGGGAAGGGGCGGTTCGGGAGAGACGTTGCTGCGCGATCTGACGGTGCGTCCTCAATATGAGGTCGGGCGCATCCCTCAAGCCGCCGCCCCTCTTGTCCCGGCCTTGAGCCGGGACCCAGAAACGTCGGCGCCCGCAAGCCGGAGCGCCCAATCCGATACGCTTCTTCCTCAAGCGTCGGCGGAAATGGGTCCCGGCTCAAGGCCGGGACAAGGAAGCGCGGCGCTTCCCTTGCTCCCCCATCACCCTCAGAACTCGATTCCCGCTTGCGCCTTCACGCCGTCGCGGAACGGGTGCTTCACCTGCGTCATCTCCGTGACGAGATCGGCCTGTTCGATCAGCTCGTCCTTGGCGTTGCGGCCGGTGACGACCACGTGGGTTCCCTCCGGCCGCGCGGCGATCGCGGAGAGCACCTCGGCGAGGTTGAGATAGTCGTAGCGCAGCACGATGTTGAGCTCGTCCAGGATCACCAGCTTGATCGCGGGATCGGCGATGAAGCGTTTCGACATCTCCCACGCCTCGCGCGCGGCGCGGATGTCGCGCTCCCGGTCCTGCGTCTCCCAAGTGAAGCCTTCGCCCATGGCGTGCACCTCGACCTGATCGGGAAACTTGCGCAGCAGGTCGCGTTCGCCGCTTTCCCACGGACCCTTGATGAACTGCACCACGCCCACCTTCTGCCCATGGGCGATGGCGCGCATGGCCATGCCGAAGGCGGCGGTGGATTTGCCCTTGCCCTTGCCGGTGTGGACGATCAGCAGGCCCTTCTCCACCTGCCGCTCGGAGACGATCTTGTCCTGATGCTCCTTGCGCTTCTTCATCTTCTCCGCATAGCGGGCGGCGTCTTCGGTCATGGGATCGGCTCCGTCGTCAAGCTGAGAAGATGATCGTGCGCGCTGTTGCGCGTGGGCCGCCAGAAGCCGCGGCGCTCGGCCTCGAGAAAGGCGCGGGCCATGGCGGCGAGCGCGGCGGGGTTGGCGTCCGCGATGAAGCCGCGGGTCGCCTCATCCCCGAGATAGGCGTCGTAGAGCGCGTCGAACTGATGGCTGCCCACCGCGTCGGTGGTGGCGGCGAAGCCCGACAGATTGGTTACGGTCGCGAGCATCTCCGCCGCGCCCTTGTGGCCGTGCTCCCGCATGGCGGCGATCCATTTGGGGTTGGTGGCGCGGGCGCGCATCACCAGCGCGATCTCGTCCTTCAGCGTGCGGACGACCGGCGTCTCCATGCGTGATGTGTCGAGATGGTAGAGCGCGGGCGCGGTCCCCCGCAGCGTCTCGATGGCGGCGGAGAGGCCGCCGGCGAACTCGTGCACGTCGTCGCTGTCGAGCAGGTCGAACTCACGGGCGTCCTGCGTCTGCACCACGCCGTCCACGTCCCGGGCCATCACCTCCAGCGCCTCCCGATCCGGCGCGCCCTCCACCCCTTGCGCGTAGGCGAAGCCGCTGGCGGCGAGATAGGCGCGGCCGAGATCGTCACGGGTCTCCCACGCGCCCTGATCGAGAAGCGGCGCGAGCCCCGTTCCATAGGCGCCGGGGCGCGCGCCGAACACGCTGTGCCCGGCGCGCCCGGCCTCAGCCTCCGCCGCAAGCCGGACGGCGACCGGGTTCGCCTCGGCGTCTTCGGGCAGCGCGCCGACGAGGCGCACCGCCTCGTCGATCAGGTCGATCTGGAATGGGAAGGCGTCGCGGAAGAAGCCCGAGATGCGGAACAGCACGTCCACCCGCGGGCGTTTCAGCTCGGCGAGCGTGAGCGGAACGAGGCCCACGACCCGCGACGATCCCGCCTCCCATTGGGGGGCGACGCCGAGCAGGGCGAGCGCCTGGGCGATGTCGTCGCCGCCGGTGCGCATGTTGGCTGTGCCCCAGGCGGAGAGCGCCAGCCGCTTCGGCCATTCGCCGTGGTCCTGATAGTGCCGCCGGCACAGCGTGTCGGCCGCTGCGCGCCCCAGCCGCCACGCGGCCTCCGTCGGGGCGGAGCGGGGATCGAGCGCGAAGAAGTTCCGCCCCGTGGGCAGGGCGTCGAGCCGCGCGCGGGCCGGCGCGCCGGACGGTCCCGGCGCCACGAAGCGGCCGTCCAGCGCGCGCAGGAACCCGTCGATCTCGGCGGCGCCGGAGGCGTCCACCCGCGGGGCCACGACCTCGCGCAGCTCCCGCAGCACGGCGGAGGCGGCGGGATACGCGCTCGAATCCGCCCCGTCATGCCCGAGCCTGTCTCGGGCATCCGCGATTTCGGCGGGCGAAGCCGACCGCGCACGGACGTCGTGGATGCCCGGCGTCGCCGGGCATGACGGTTGAAGCGCCCCGGTCGCCGTTTCCACCAGCGTCAGCGCCAACCGCTCCAGCCGCTCCAGCGTATCGCCATGGCTGCGCCACGGGTCGTCCGAGATGTCGGCAAGCGCTGCGGGGCGTGGGCCGTCCCAGCGGGCGGCGAGGTCGTCGGCGAGCAGATCGAAGCCGGCGAAGCCGAGATCGAGGCCGAGCGCCCGCGTCAGCGAGGCGTCCCCGGGGCGCGGCCCGCGCGGCGCCTGCACCAGCGCGGCCAGAAGCTCCGCCCGCTTCGCGCCTGTCGGCGAGCGGCCGAACACGTGCAGGCCGTTGCGCACCTGCAGCTCCTTCACCTCGCACAGGAAGGCGTCGAGCTTGGTGAGCGCGTCGTCTGGGTCGTCGGCGATGGAGAAGCCGCAGTCGCGGTCGAACCCGAGGCTCGCGGCGCGGGCGAGGATCTCGCGGCCGAGCGTCGCCGCCCGGCGCGGGTCGAGCCCCTGCGCCTCGGCGTATTCGTCCACCAGCGTCTCCACCTCACGCAGCGCGGCGGTTCCCTCGGCGCGGGCGAGCGGCGGCGTCAGGTGATCGACGATGACGGCGGAGGTCCGGCGCTTGGCCGCGGCGCCCTCGCCGGGGTCGTTGACGATGAAGGGGTAGACATGGGGCAGGGGCCCAAGCGCCAGTTCGGAATAGCACTCGGACGACAGCGCCAGCGCCTTGCCCGGCAGCCATTCCAGATTGCCGTGCTTGCCCACATGCACGAGGACCTGCGCGCCGAACGTCTCCCGGAGCCAGACGTAGAAGGCGAGATGGCCGTGGGGCGGCGGCAGGTCAGGGTCGTGATGGGCGGCCTTCGGGTCCACGTCGAAGCCGCGTGAGGGCTGGACGCCGAGAACCACATGGCCGTAGCGGCGCAGCGCCAGCCGGAACCCGCCAGCCGCCGCGTCGAAGCTCGGATCGCTCTCGGCCGCGCCCCAGCGCGCCGCGATCCTCTTCCGCGCCGCGTCGGGGAGGGCGGCGAGGAAACGGGCGTAAGCGGCGAGCGGGAGAAGCGCGTCGCTGGATTGTTCGCCGTCGTTGCTGTGAGAAGGCGCCGCCGCCTCGTCCCGGTCCCGGCGAAGGCCGGGACCGGGAACCGCTTCGTTCTCTGGAAGGTCGCTGTCGGCGCCGTGACGGTCGTTCTGCGCGGTCAGCGTGTCTGGGTCCCGGCCTTCGCCGGGACAAGAGGAGGGAGGCGTCTCCGTTTTCTCGCGCCCCTCGCGGACGCACGAGGTGGTGAGCGCGGCGGTCATCGCGGCGACCACTTCGGCGCCGGTTTCGGGCGCGCCCCCGGCGGCGTAGCCCGCGTCGCGGAGCGCGGCGAGCAGCACGGCGGCGCTTTCGGGGGTGTCGAGGCCGACGCCGTTGGCGAGCCGGGCGGCGCCGGTCGGGTAATTGGCGAGGATCAGCGCCACCTTGCGCGCCTCGCGCGGCGTCGCCCGCAAGGCGGCCCAGTTGGCGGCGAGCTCCGCCACGAAGGCGATCCGGTCCTCCGCCGCTTCGAAGGCGACGATCTCGGTTTCGGTCGCGGGGTCGAATCGGCCGGCGGTCTTGAAGCCGATGGCGCGGGAGAAGACGCGGCCGTCGATCTCGGGCAGCGCCACCGCCATGGCGAGGTCGCGGGCGCCGAGCCCGCGGGGCGAGGCCTCCCACGTCGCCCGGTCCATGCCGGCGAGCGCCACCTGCAACACCGGAGCATCGGCGGAATCAAGCGGCGAGCCCTGCCAGGCCGCGCCGGGCTTCGACACCGCGAAGGCGGTGGCGCTCAGCACCACGGCGGGCCCCGCCGCCGCGAAGGTCTCGCGCACGAAGGCGGCGGCCGCGGCCTCCTTCAGCGACGACACGAACACCGGCAGCGCCCCGAGCCCGCGCGCGGCCAGCGCGTCCACAAGCGCGTCGATCGGCGCGACGTC
>NZ_JBHTMX010000130.1:0-8227 GCF_042679725.1 Methylopila musalis | reverse complement strand
TCCGAGCGAGCGGAACGCGTCCGCGGAGGCCAGACGGTCGAGCGCGCCCGCCGACAGCCGGGTGCGGCGGGCGAAGGCCTCCACGCTGTCGTAGCCCGCCTCCCGCGCCGCGACGACGCGCGCCGCCTCCCCGTCCGTGATCCCCGCGATCTGGCGGAACCCCAGCCGCAGCGCCAGCGCGCCATCGCCCGCGCGCTCCAGCGTGTTGTCATAGGCGCTGTGATTGACGTCGGCCGGGCGAACCTCGACGCCGTGCTCCCGCGCGTCGCGCACGATCTGCGCGGGCGCATAGAAGCCCATGGGCTGCGCGTTCAGAAGGGCGCAGGCGAAGGCCGCCGGGTGGTGGCGTTTGATCCAGGACGAGATGTAGACGAGCTTGGCGAAGGAGGCGGCGTGGCTCTCGGGGAAGCCGTAGGAGCCGAAGCCCTTGATCTGGTCGAAGCAGCGCTGGGCGAAGGCGCGGTCGTAGCCCCGCTCCGCCATGCGCTCCACCATCAGCGCCTCGAAGGTCTGGATCGTGCCGACGTTGCGGAAGGTCGCCATCGCGCGGCGAAGCTGGTTCGCCTCGACGTCGGAGAAGCGGGCCGCGACCATGGCGAGCCGCATGGCCTGCTCCTGGAACAGCGGCACGCCGAGCGTCCTTGCGAGCACCTGCTTCAGTTCGTCCGGAGGGCCATGCTCGGGCGCGGGCGCGGGAAAGCTCACCTCCTCCAGCCCCATGCGCCGGCGCAGATAGGGATGCACCATGCCGCCCTGGATCGGGCCCGGCCGCACGATCGCGACCTGCACCACCAGATCGTAGAACTCGGCCGGCCGCAGGCGCGGCAGCATGTTCATCTGCGCGCGGCTCTCGACCTGGAACACGCCGATCGTGTCCGCCCGCCGCAGCATGGCGTAGGTCTCGTCGTCGTTCCGGGGGATGGCGGCGAGGTCGAGCTTCTCGCCGCCCTGCGCGTGGATCAGATCGAGCGCCTTGCGGATGCAGGTCAGCATGCCGAGCGCGAGCACGTCGACCTTCATGAGGCCGAGCGCGTCGATGTCGTCCTTGTCCCATTCGATGAAGGTGCGGTCCGCCATCGCGGCGTTGCCGATGGGCACAGTCTCGTCCAGCCGGCCGCGCGACAGCACGAAGCCGCCCACGTGCTGCGACAGGTGGCGGGGGAAGCCCAGCAGCCGCCGGGCGAGATCGAGCGCGCGGCGGATGGCCGGATTGGCCGGGTCGATCCCCGCCTGCCGGATGTGCTCGTCCTTGATGTCGGCGCCCCAGCTTCCCCATTGGGTCGAGGCGAGACGGGCGGTGACGTCCTCCGTCAGGCCAAGCGCTTTGCCCACCTCGCGCATGGCGCTGCGGGGCCGGTAGCTGATGACGGTGGCTGCGATTCCGGCGCGGTGGCGCCCGTAGCGCTCGTAGATGTGCTGGATGATCTCCTCGCGCCGCTCGTGCTCGAAATCGACGTCGATGTCGGGCGGCTCCCGGCGCTCTTCCGACAGGAAGCGGGCGAACAGCAGGTCGTGCTCCGCCGGATCGACGCAGGTGACGCCGAGCGCGTAGCAGACCGCGGAATTGGCCGCCGAGCCCCGTCCCTGACAGAGGATCCCCCGGTCCTCGGCGGCCCGCACGATGTCGAGGATGGTCAGGAAGTAGCGGGCGTAATCGAGCTTCTCGATCAGCGCCAGCTCGTCCCGCAGCTGCCCCGCGACCTTGGGCGGCACGCCGTCGGGATAGCGGATGGCGGCGCGGCGCCAGGTCTGCTCCTCCAGCCAGGCCTGCGGCTCCCAGCCCGGCGGCACGGGCTCGTCGGGATAGTCGTATTGCAGATCGGCGAGCGTGAAGTCGATCCGGACGAGCAGGTTCTGGGTCTCGGCGATCGCCTCGGGCGCGTCGCGGAACAGACGCGCCATGTCCTCAGGCGACTTCAGATGGCGCTCGGCGTTCGCCTCCAGCAGGCGGCCCGCGGTCTCGATCGTGCGCCCTTCGCGGATGCAGGCGAGCACGTCCTGCAGGTCGCGGGCGCCCGGCTCGTCATAGAGCGCGTCGTTCACGGCGATGAGGGGAACGCCCGCGGCGCGCGCCATCGCCTTCAGGCGCGCGAGCCGGCGCCGGTCGTCGCCGCGGCGGTGAAGGGCGGCGGCGAGCCACGTCGCCGCCGGCGCCGCTTCGGCGATGCGGGCGAGCGGAGCGCCGAGGCCGTCGAGACCGCGCTCCGGCATGACGATCAGGAGCAGGCCGCGCGTGTCCGCCAGCAGATCGTCGAGGCGAAGCGTGCACCCGCCCTTCTCCGCGCGGAGATTGCCCACGGTGAGCAGGCGGCAGAGCCGGCCCCAGCCCGCGCGATCGACGGGATAGGCGATCACGTCCGGCGCGCCGTCGGCAAACACCAGCCGCGCCCCGACCACCAGCCGGAACGCCTCCGCCCGCCGGCGAAGCTCCTCGCGCGTGAACGGCATGTCGGGCGCCAGAGGGGTTTCGACGAAGACCACTTCTCCGGGGCCGGAGCCCTGGCGGGTCTTCTCGGGCGGCGGCGCGCCTTCCGCCCGGAGCTCCTTCAGCGCGCTGTAGGCGCGCACCACGCCGGCCACCGTGTTGCGGTCGGCGACGCCGATCCCCGTCTGCCCCAGCAGCAGCGCCGTCAGCACCATGTGCTGGGGAGGGGACGCGCCGCGCAGGAACGAGAAGTTCGTCGCGGCCGCAAGCTCGGCGTAAGGCTCCGGCGCGCTCATGCGAACAGCCCGTGCAGATACCAGCGCGGTTCGCCGGTCTCCCGCCCGTAGAGGCCGTCTCGATACAGCCAGAAACGTCGGCCCTCGTCGTCCTCGACCCGATAATAGTCACGCGTCGGCCGGCCGGGCGCGCGCCACCATTCCGGCGCGATACGCTCCGGTCCTTCGGCGCGAACCACCCGGTGCTGCGCCCGACGCCAACGAAAGCGCAAGGGGGGCCCATCGGGCGTCTCGGCCAGCGTCTCGATGGGCTGCGGCGGATCGAACAGCTGCAAGGGTCGCGACTGGGGCTCTCCATCTGCGGGGGCGGAGCCGTCTGCGTCCGCGCGTCCGGCATCCGCCACCCGCGCAAGGCGGGAGGCGCGAACGGGATCGTGCGTGTCCTCGAACCGGAAGCGCAGGACGCGGTCGGAACCGAAGCGCGCGGTCAGGCGATCCACCAGCTCCGCCAGCGTCTCCTCCTGCGGACGCTCGCCGTCGAGCGCGGGCTGCGCCTGTCCGAGCGGCTCGGTGGCGGACACGGCGAACCGGATCAGATCGAAGCCAAACCCCGGGTCGAGCGGATCAGCGAGCGCGTCGAGGGTTTCGTGGAACAGCCGAAGGATGGCGCGCGGATCACGTGACGGCCGGCCGGTGGTGACCGACAGACGCCGCGCTCCGCCGTCCGAACGAAAGAACATCGCTTCAAATCTGCGGCCGCCCTGCCCCGCCGCCTCCAGCCGGATGGCGGCGCGCCCCGCCAGGTCGCCGAGCGCTGCAAGGATGGCCTCGTGATGCGCCAGCGGCTCCGCAAAACGGGCGTCCTCATGGATGGCGGGCGGCGGGCGCAAGGGCGTGATGCGAAGATCGTCGCGGCCGAGAACGCGATGAAGGCGCTCGGTCAGTCCCGCTCCGAAACGCGCGGTCAGCGCCGGTCCCGGCAGATCGGCGAGATCCCCGAGGTTCTTCAAACCCGCGAGGGCGAGCGACCGGCGCTCATCCTTCGCAAGCCGCAACGTCGCGACCGGCAAGGGTCGCAGCGCTTCCGCCTCGTCTCCGGCCGGGACGATTCCGCCCTTCCCAAACCGGGCGAGCGCGCCGGCCGCGTCTGGCGTGCCGGCGAGCGCGACACGCGCCGAAAATCCCGCCGAACGGCACCAGACGACCACGTCCCGGAGCAGGCCCGCCTCGCCGCCGAAGAGGTGCGCGCACCCGGTGACGTCGAGCATCAGTCCATCTGGAGGATCGAGCGCCACAAGCGGCGTCCAGCGCTCGCAGGCGACGGCGAGAGAGCGCAGCAAGGCGGCGTCGTCGTCCGGCCGGTGCTCGTCCGTCCGCATGTCAGGCGCGCGGGCGCGAGCGTCGGCGAGCGCAAGACCCGGTGCGAGGCCGAGCGCCAACGCCACACGGTTCGCCGCCGCGATCGCAAGCCCGTTGCGGGTCGGCGCGTACAGCACGGCCGGCCCGTCAACCGGCGCGGCGCCGGAGCGCCGACGCGCGCGCTCCAGCCGCTCCATCGGCAGCAAAGGCAGCCACGCCGCGAGATAGCGGCGGGAGCGCGAAGGACAGGTGGTCATGGTCCCACTCCAGACGCCATGAGCGCGGCGGAACGCCCGCCCGGTGTCGCAACAGCGCGATGTCGAAAGCTGGCCGCCCCGGCGCATTCGCCTCCAGCGGCGTCGAGGGGGCGGACGCGACGCTCCACCGGCTCTGGGCGGAGCTTGGGCGAGGTTCGGCCGCCTGCCGGACCAGGATCAACGCCGCGCCGGAGGACGCCGCGGCGAGGCTGAGCCGTCGGCTCGCCTTCAGATCGAGGCCACGGGGATCTCCCCACAGTTCAGCGACCACGGCGCCGAGCGCCCCGCACCGGGCGCCTTCGTCCGCGGCGCGAAGCACCCCGCCGGCGTCGCGAAGCCGCACGACCAGCATCGCCTCCGGCCGCGCTCCCAGAGCCACGAGGCCGGCGCCGTGAAGCGCGCCCGCCTCCACATCGCCGAACTCCTGCCGCGCCCACAGCAAGGGGCGCCCGCCGGCCGCCCGCAGCGCGAGGCACAGGCCGAAACCGGCGGCCGCCGCGCAATCCGCCTGACGGCGCGCATAAATCTCGTGCAGCGCCGCGCGGGACAGCCCTCCGCCAAGCGCCGAGTCCAGATCGTCTGCGCCAAAGCCGAACAGAGCGTCCGCCCGGGGCTCGGACGACGCCGGCTCGATCGCGGCGATGGCGCGCCGCAGGGCTGAAAGGTCATGCATGAGGACAAGCCAAAATGTTCCTATTTTGTTCCGATAACGACTCCAACCCGGATGAGAGTCAAGCAGCGCGACCGGGCATCGACCCGACACGCCTTGCCGCCTCACAGACGCGCCGCGCGCCGACCAATCGTGACCACTCGATCACGACGTGACGCAGATGCTCGCCGTCGTGGCGGAAACTCACTTGTACACCTTTGAATTCTGCAATCTAAAGAAGAGTTAGAATTTATCAATTCTTGAAATTGAACCCAGTTTAGATGTATTACACGTCGATATTTATCACATATTTGATTCAATACTTGGCGCCAGCCGCGATTTCGCCGTAAAGCCTGTCGCACCAATCGAGGGTTCGTGTGATGGCTAGAAGTCATGTGGTCGCCGCAGGCGTTGCGGCGGGCGTTTTGTCGTGGACGATCGGGAGCGGCGCGCAGGCCGAGACCCCCGAAACCAAACGTCAGGCCGAGGCCGCCGTCGCGCAGGACGTGGACGGCACGCCGCTGGACGAGATCTCGGTGACGGCGACGCGCCAGGCGACGCAGGTGCTGGACGTGCCGGGCACGGTGTCGGTCATCGGCCGCAAGCAGATCGACGACCGCCAGATCCGCGACGCGCAGGACATCGTGCGCTACGAGCCGGGCATCAACGTGCCGCGCCAGACCTCGGGCACCGATCCGTTCGGCAATCTGGGCTCGTTCAGCATCCGCGGCGTCGGCGGAAACCGCGTCCAGATCCAGGTGGACGGCACGCGCATTCAGGAGCAGATCACCGACGGCAACCGCGGCTTCTTCGACCTTCCCGCGGTGAAGGCGGTGGAGATCCAGCGCGGGCCGGGCTCGGTGCTGTGGGGCGCGGACGCGCTCGGCGGCGTCGTGGCGTTCAAGACGCTCGATCCCGCCGACCTGCTGGGCGCGTCCGGCAAGACCATCGCCGGCCGGGCCGAGACCTCGTTCGACAGCTTCAACGACCGCTTCAGCAAGACCGGGATGGTGGCCTTCCAGGCGACGCCGGACCTGCAGGGCCTGTTCGTGATCAACCAGTCGACCTACCACGAGGGCCGGCTCTCCAAGGCCCGCGCCGACGGCGGCAACTGGGGCTGTCCGCGCGTGGCCGACGCCATCCGCTGCGACAAACTCAACCCGCTTGACGGCACGTCGTGGAGCGCGCTCGCCAAGTTCGTCTGGACCCCGACCGACGACCACGAGATCAAGCTGACCGGCGAGATCTTCGACAGCAACAACAGGATCAGCCAGCTTTACGACTACGGCCTGCAGACCACCGGCGCGTTCAACGGCGACTACGACCGCGTGCAGGACCAGACCCGCATGCGCCTGTCGCTGTCGCACCACTGGACGGTGGGCGCGCCCTGGCTGGAGGAGGTGCGCTGGCAGGCGTCCTATTCGCCCCAGCGGCGCGAGGTGAATTCGGACCGCTTCCAGCGGCTCGCCTCGGGCGAGGAGCGCGACACCCGGACGTTGCTGCGCTACGACGAGACGTTCCTTCAGGCCGACCTGCAGCTGACCTCTCTGGCCGAGACCGGGCCGATCAGTCACCGCTTCACCTACGGCTTCCAGGGCGACTACACCCGCACCGACTATCTGAACCAGACCGCCGTCACGCCTCGCGCCACCGGCCTGACGACCGTGACGCGCGCGAGCGGCTTCGCCAACGCCCGCACCACGCGCGCGGACATCTATGTCCAGGACGAGATCAAGGCGTTCGACGGACGCTTCACGCTCACGCCGGGCGTGCGCTGGGCGAACTACGCGATCGATCCCAAGCCGGAGGCCTGGTATCAGCCGATCGGCGGGTTTGAGCCGAAGAAGCTCGACTCCAGCCGGGTCATCCCGCAGGTCGGGGCGCTGCTGAAGCTGACGGACGAGTATTCCGTCTACGCCCGCTACGCCGAAGGCTTCAAAATGCCCACGGCCCAGCAGCTCTACACCTCGTCTCCGGGCGTGTCGTTCGACCTCGTTCCCAACCCCAACCTGAAGCCGGAAAGCGTCCGCTCTTATGAAGCGGGCCTGCGCGGGCAGTATGGGGCCACGCAATATTTCGACAGCGCGTGGTTCTCGGCCGGCGCCTTCTACGCCGACTACACCAACTTCATCCAGAACTTCTACAACATCGGCCCCCGCCCTATCGAGCCGGGCGAGGATCCGAACACGGTACGTCCGGATCGCTACACCTACCGCAACCTCTCCAGCGTCGACATCTGGGGCGTCGAGGCCTCGGCCGAGGTGGTGCTGAATCCCAATTGGTCGGTCAACGGAACCCTGTCGTGGCAGCGCGGAAACCAGCGCGCCGAGAAAGGAGATCCCAAGACCGCGTTCGACGGCGCGATCCCGCTGGTGGGCGTGCTGGGGGTGCGGTGGCGCGATCCCGATCTCGGGCTCCAGATCGAAGGCGTCGGCACCTTCGCTCAAGGCGTGAAGCGGGCGAGCGACGCGTCCCTGTTCAAGCCCGGCGGCTACGCGATCTTCGATCTGTTCGCCACCTGGTCGCCGAAGATCACGGGCTGGGGCCCGGTGGAATCCATCACCTTCCGGGGCGCGGTACAGAACGTCTTCGACACTCGCTACTTCAAGGGTCCTCTGGCTTACACGTTCAATGTGGTCCCGCTCCAGTCCGTCGCGATCACCAACCCGCTCGAGCTTCAGACCTCGCCCGGCCGCACCTTCAAGGTCAGCGCCTCGGTCAGCTTCTGACCCCACGCCCCTCACCGCGCCGCCGCCCGGCCCATGCGCCGCGGCGGCGCGTCCTGTTTCGCTCCGGAGACCCTGCCCCATGACCGACGCCAAGCCCGCGCGCGCCCTCCTCGCGGAGGGTCCGAAGGCCGTGATCGAGCGGCTGCCGCTGTTCGGCCGCGCCATGCTGACCGCCAACCGCGGCGGCGCCACCCATGAGCGCATCGGCGCGATCGAGACGGTCGCGTTCGAGGACGGCGCCGCGATCCTGTCCGGCGCGAACCACGACGCCCGCATCGACCTCTCCGTCATCGTCCGCGCGGTCGCCGACCGCACCGGCAAGATGAAGGACCGCGCCCTGCCGCGGGTGGAGTTCCAGACCGCGGACGGCGAGGTCGCCTTCAGCGTGATCGCGCTCGACGGGCTCGATCCGTTCGAGGCGGCGCTGGCGCCCTTCGGCGACGGCGAGCCCCTGCCCGAGAAGGAGAAGCCCGAGACCCCGGCCGCGGCCGAGCTTCAGGACGCCGATCCCGGCCGCGCGCCCTTCGACGCGGCGCGCGCGGCCGGCGGCGACGTGACGGTGGCGCTCGACA
>NZ_JBHTMX010000129.1:0-8241 GCF_042679725.1 Methylopila musalis | reverse complement strand
GGCCGGGGGCTGGAGGACGCCGCCCGGGTCATCGGCGCGCTGGGGCAGGCGGAGCCCGCCACCGCGCTGATCGTCGCCATGCAGTACATCTCGCTGGCGTCGGTGGCCGAAAGCGCGTGGCCGCTGGCGCTGAAGCGGGAGACGACGGCGGCGGCGGCCGGCGAGGGCGCGCTGCTGAACGCGTTGCGGGTCGAGCCGGACCTCGGAACGCCGTGGCGGGGCGGGCTGCCCGCCACGATCTTGCGCCGAACGGACGGCGGCTGGCGCCTGTCCGGCCGCAAGACCTACTCCACCGGCTCGCGGGCGCTGACCTGGGGCATCGTCTGGGCGCGCACCGACGAGGACGTTCCGCGCGTTGGCAACGTGCTGGTTCCGCTCGCGGGCGACGGCGTGCGCGTTCACGACAGCTGGGACCATCTCGGCCTGCGCGCCACCAACAGCCACGACGTGATCTTCGACGACGCGCCTGTGTCCGACGACCGCGCCGCGGACCTGCGCACGCCGGAGGCCTGGGCGGCGGCGCCCGAGGCGCTCGGCGCGGTGTGGATCTGCGTGCTGCTCGCGGCGCTCTACGACGGCGTGGCGCGCGCGGCGCAGGCGTGGACGATCGGCTTTCTCCGCGCCCGGACGCCGAGCAATCTTGGCGCGCCGCTCGCCACCCTGCCGCTGCCCCGGCACGCGATCGGCGAGAACGAGGCCCAGCTCGCGCTCCACCGCAGGCTGATCCTCTCCGCCAGCCGCGACTGGGACCGCGACCGCTCGCTGACGCTGACGGAGGCGGGGCAGATCAAGGTCGCCGTCACCGAGGGGGCGATCGCCGTCACCGAGCGTGCGTTGCGGTTGACCGGCAACCACGGCCTGTCGCGCGCGAACCCGCTGGAGCGCCACCACCGCGACGTGCTCTGCGGCCGCATCCACAGCCCCCAGAGCGACATGGTGTTCGCCGGCGCCGGCCGGCTGGCCCTGACCGGCGACGACTGAGCCGCCGTCGGTCAGGCGAAAGCGAGGCCTCATATTTGCGTCGCAAGGCCGAATCCGGTCGGCTCCACAAAGCCAGAACCCGTGACGCCGCTTTCGCCCGGCGCACGGCAGGATCGTTCATGTGATAGTCAGCGCCAGCCGAGAGCCGGGGCGACATGCGTAAGAACGGCCTCAAGCACATGAGCGTTGTACGCGACGCCGAGCTGGTTTGGGACAGTGAGCAGCAATGTGTCGGCTTCCGCGATCGCCTCGTCCGCCTTCAGCTGGTCGACGAGCTCGTCCGGTTCCGCCGCGTAGGAGCGGCCGAATACGGCCCGCATGTCGTCGATGATCCCGATCTGATCGCTGTCCTGTCCGCGACCGAAATAGGCCCGGTCCAGGTCGTTGACGATCGCGAAGATCGACCGCGAAACCGAAACGCGCGGTTGTCGTGCATGGCCGGCGTCCTTCCATGCCTGCTTGTAAATCCGGATCTGCTTCGCCTGCTGAACGTGGAATGGCTCGCCGGTCTCGTCTTTCTTGAGAGTGGAGCTTTGCAGGTTCATGCCCTGTGTCGCCGCCCACACCGCTGTGGCGTTCGACGCGGAGCCCCACCAGATGCGGTCGCGCAACCCTTCCGAATGCGGCTCGATGCGGAGAAGACCGGGCGGATTTGGAAACATGGGACTTGGATTCGGCTGGGCGAAGCCTTCGCCGCGGATGACATCGAGAAACGTCTCGGTGTGACGCCGGCCCATATCGGCGTCGCTCTCGCCCTCCGCAGGCGCATAGCCGAAATGCCGCCAGCCCTCGATCACCTGCTCGGGCGAGCCGCGGCTGACGCCAAGTTGCAGGCGTCCTCGGGATATGAGGTCGGCCGCACCGGCGTCCTCCGCCATGTAAAGCGGGTTCTCGTAGCGCATGTCGATGACGCCGGTGCCGATCTCGATTCTGCGCGTTCGCGCGCCGACCGCCGCGAGCAGCGGGAACGGCGACGCGAGCTGCCGCGCGAAATGGTGGACGCGGAAATAGGCTCCGTCGGCCCCCAACTCTTCCGCCGCGACCGCAAGATCGATCGATTGCAGCAGGGTGTCGCCCGCCGAGCGGCTTTGAGACTGTGAAGACGGCGACCAGTGTCCGAAGGACAGAAAGCCGATCTTGAGCAAAATTCACCTCGACCTGAGCAAGAAGCGTCCCACCGGACTGAACGTTAACATGCCGGCCGGCGAGTCACGCGGCCGCGGGCCTGGGAGGGCCGACGCGCGACGCCGCGTCTCGGCTCGCCATCGCCTTGATCGACCCTCGGCGCCTGCGGCGCGCCTGACGCTGTCTCTGCCTTTTCGGGCGCGCGGGCGGGCGGTATGACGTGGTCATGAGCGATAATCTGACCTTCGACCGCAGCCGTGACGCCGAACCGGGGGTGGCGGTGGAGGTCGCGCCGGGGGTGCGGCGGGTGCTGGCGCCCAATCCTTCGCCCTTCACCTTCACCGGCACCAACACCTATGTGGTCGGGCGCGGGCGGGTCGCGATCGTGGATCCGGGGCCGCGCTCTGAGGCCCATCTCGCGGCGCTGCTCGCGGCCGTGAAGAGCGAGACCGTGGAGGCGATCGTCGTCACCCACAGCCATCTCGACCATGTGGGCGGGCTTGCGGCGCTTCAGGCCGCGGTTGGCGCGCCGGTCTACGGCGCCGGGCCGCACCGGCCGTTCCGCGCGCTGGAGGAGGGCGAGGGCGCCCTGCTCGACGCCTCCTCGGACGGCGCCTACCGGCCGGACGTGGGGGTCGCCGACGGCGAGACCATCTCGGGCGACGGCTGGGCGCTCACCGCCGTCGCGACGCCCGGGCACACCGCCAACCATCTCGCCTTCGCGCTGCCGGGCGCCGGGACGCTGCTTTCCGGCGATCATGTGATGGCGTGGTCCACCTCGATCGTGGCGCCGCCCGACGGCGCGATGGCGCCCTACATGGCGTCGCTGCGCAAGCTGATGGCGCGGGACGAGGACGTCTATCTGCCCGGCCACGGGCCGCGGCTCGCCCAGGCGCGCACCTTCGTGCGCCATCTCGTCGGCCACCGGCTGATGCGCGAGACCGCGATCCTCGCCCGGCTGAAGGAGGGCGAGCGCCGCGCGCCGGATCTGGTCGCGGAGCTCTATCGCGGGCTCGATCCGGGGCTGGCCGGCGCGGCGGCGCTGTCGGTGTTCGCCCATCTCGAAGATCTGGTCGCGCGCGGGCTTGCGGAGACGGACGGGACGCCCCGGCTCGGCGGCGTCTACCGGCTGGGGCGGGGCTGAAAACGGCGAGGCCGGCGCCGCTTGCGCGGGCCGGCCTCTGGCGCTGTCCGGTCGGGGACGGGGTGGGGACGGGTGACCGGACCGCGTGTTCCAACTCTCAGGTGATCAGGGCGCGGTGGCGACGCCCACCGGGCCGATGCCGTCGCCGAGCAGAACCCACTGGTTCACGTCCGACTGGGACTGGCGCTTCACAAAGGTGTAGCCGGTCTCGACCCAGGGCTTGACCTCTTCGGCCTGGTTGTCGAGGGCGTAGTCGCCGCGGTCGGTGACGACGGTGAGCACGGCGTGGCCGTCGCCCTTCAGGTCGCGCACCACGGTGATCAGCAGCGCCTGACGCGGCCAGCCGGCCTCGATCAGCGCCCGGCGCTTCAGCAGCACGTAATCCTCGCAGTCGCCCTTGCCCTCGGTCGGGTAGGTCCAGAGCTCCTCGACGCCGTAGAGCTCCATGTCGGTGACGGGGGCGATCTCGGCGTTGATGGCGCGGTTCACCCGGTCGAGCTCCGCGAGGCGGGCGGCGGTCAGCTTCACGCGCACCGGCTTCGCTGCCTTCACGGCGCAGTCGCTGGCGAAGGCCTTGCAGAACTGCAGCCAGCCCATCGGCGGCTTAGCCCCGCCGATCACCTCCATGGCGGTGGACTGCGCCACCTTGACCGTCTGGGAGGCCGCCGGCGACAGGGTGAATCCGCTGGTCATCAGTCCAAACAGAATATAAACGGCGCTCTTCTTGAAAACGTTTGCCATTGGTGTCTCCCGTCCTGTCCCGGGAAAGACCATCTCATAGCGGGTTTGAAGTCAGTCTAAATGAAGAAGCGCAGTTTTATATTCGATGTTTGCTTTTCATAAATGAAATGGAGACGAGTTATTTACGGATAGAGAGCATAAAGCGTTTACCACGACAGATATTCGCAAGGGCATCAGGCGATCATTTGGTTCGCCAAAAGTTAACGCGCGGCGGCCGAAACGGGGGTCGATTTGGAAAACGTTCACCTTAAGGAGCGTTACCCATGCGGCCCTGCACGACGAAGGCCCGCCGCCCTTGCGGGCAGGCGGGCCTTTGGCCTCGGTTCAGGCAGGTCGTGGGTCGCGGCTCAGGCGGGCTCGTAGCGCAGCAGGCGTAGGGCGTTCGCGGTGACGAGCACGGTGGCGCCGGTGTCGGCGAGGATCGCCATCCACAGCGGGGCCCAGCCGGCCAGCGTCGCCACGAGGAACAGGGCCTTGAGCCCGAGCGCCAGACCCACGTTGACGTGGATGTTGGAGAGCGTGGCCCGCGACAGCGCCACGAGATCCGCGACGCCCGAGACCCGGTCGCTGAGCAGGGCCGCCTCCGCCGTCTCCAGCGCCACGTCGGTTCCGCCGCCCATGGCGACGCCGACGGAGGCGGAGGCGAGCGCCGGGGCGTCGTTCACGCCGTCGCCCACCATGGCGACCGGGCCGTCGCGGCGCAGCTCCGCGATGGCGGCGAGCTTGTCCTGCGGCAGCAGCTCGGCCCGGTGCTCCACGCCGAGCGCGCCCGCGATGGCGGCGGCGGCGCGGGCGTTATCGCCGGTCAGCATGATGGCGCGCAGGCCCTGCGCCTTCAGCCGGGCCATGGCCTCGGATGCGTCCGGGCGCAGCGTGTCCTGCAGCGCCACGAGGCCGATCAGCCGGTCGCCCTCGCCCACCGCCACCACCGTCTTGCCCTCGGATTCGAGCGCGGCCACCCGCTCGGCCGCCGCGGCGGTGAGAAGGCCCTTTTCGGCCGCCTGACGGGGCGAGCCCACGGTGACGAAGCCGGACAGCACACGGGCGGTCACGCCCTTGCCGGGCGCGGCCGCGCCGCCGAAGGCGTTGGGGATGGGGAGGCCGCGCGCCTCCGCCTCCTCGACGATGGCGCGGCCGAGCGGGTGGCTGGAGCCGCGCTCCACCGCCGCGGCCTTGGCGAGGGCCTCGTCCTCAGAGCCGTCGATCGCGGCCACGTCCACCACGCGGGGGCGGCCTTGTGTCAGGGTGCCGGTCTTGTCGAAGGCGATCGTCGTCACCCGGCCGAGCGTCTCCAGCGCGGCGCCGCCCTTCACCAGCAGGCCCCGCCGCGCTCCGCCCGCGAGCGCCGAGGCGATGGCGGCGGGCGTGGAGATCACCAGCGCGCAGGGGCAGGCGATCAGCAGCACCGCGAGGCCGCGATAGATCCAGGTGCGCCAGTCGCCGTCCGCCAGCAGCGGCGGCAGCACGATGACGAGCAGCGCGAGCCCCATGGCGGCGGGCGTGTACCACCGGCTGAAGCGCTCGATGAAGCGGGCGGTCGGGGCCTTGGTCGCCTGCGCGTCCTCCACCAGAGCGACGATGCGGGCGATGGTGTTGTCCGACGCGGTGCGGGTGATGGCGACGCGCAGTTCGCCGTTGGCGTTGACGCTGCCGGCGTAGACGGTCGCGCCCGGCGCCTTGGGAACGGGACGGGACTCGCCGGTGATCGGCGCCTCGTCGACCTCGGACACGCCCTCCTGCACCACGCCGTCGGAGGGCACCCGGTCGCCGGGGCGCACCAGCGCCAGATCGCCGATGACGAGTTCGGACGCCGGCACGGTCTCCACGGCGTCGCCGCGGATGCGGCGCGCGACGTTCGGCATCAGCGCCACCAGCGCCTTGACGCCGGCCCGCGCGCGGCTCGCCGCGATCCCCTCCAGCAGCTCGCCGACCGCGAACAGGAACACCACCACCGCCGCCTCCGGCGCCTCGTCGATGGCGAGGGCGCCGAGCGCCGCCACCGTCATCAGCGTCTCGATGCTGAAGGGCGTGCCGTTGAGCGCGCCGACGACCGCCCGCCGCGCCACGGGAACGAGCGCCACCAGCGCCGCGACCACATAGGGCCAGCCCGCCCATTGCGGCTCCACCAGCGACACGCCCCAGGCGAGCGCCAGCAGCGCGCCGGAGACGAGGGCATTGACGCCCTTGGCCGTTCTCCACCATGGGCGATCGTCGGACGCGCCGTGGTCGTGATCGTGCCCGTGGCCGTCGTGCGCGGAGGCTCCGGGAGCAGACGCCTCCAGCGCGCGGAAGCCGAGCGCGTTCACCTTTGAGCGGATGGTCTCCCGGCTGGTGCGGTCCTCGTCGACCGAGACCAACAGGGAGGCGGCGGTCACGCTCACCTCCACCTCCGCCACGCCCGGCAGGCGCCGCAGGGCGGTTTCGATTTTCGCGGCGCAGGACCCGCAGTCCATGCCTTCGATACGGAACTTCAGAGCGCTTGCGGCGGCCATGGCGTCACCTCGACAAATCCGACGTGACGCCCGATATGGACCCTGTAGCAACTACAGGGTCAAGCCATGCCCGACATGCTGTCGATCGGCGAGCTGGGACGCGCCGCGGGCGCCAAGGTGGAGACGGTGCGCTATTACGAGCGCATCGGCCTGCTGGCGCCGCCGCGCCGCACCGCCGGCAACTACCGCGCCTATGACCGCAGCCATCTCAACCGGCTGAGCTTCATCCGCCGTTCGCGCGATCTCGGCTTCTCGCTGGAGCAGGTGCGGGCGCTGCTCGACCTCGCCGACCAGCGGGACCGCCCCTGCGAGGCGGTGGACGCGATCGCCAGCAGCCATCTCGCCGAGGTGAAGCGCAAGATCGCCGACCTGACGGCGCTGCGCGACGAACTGGAGGCCATGGTGCGCCAGTGCGGCCACGGCGCGGTGCGCGACTGCGGCATCATCGAAGCGCTGTCGCCCGAAACCGGCGGCGCGGTTCCCGCGCCCAAGGGCGGATGAGGGAAGTGGTGCCGCGTGCAGGGATCGAACCCGCGACCCCCTGATTACAAATCAGGTGCTCTACCAACTGAGCTAACGCGGCGAATTTCCAGTTTCGCGCAAGTCCTTTTCAAGTCCTACGCATTGACGATCGATTACGACATCAGCCCTGCAGCTCACCAAACCGTGGCGCGGCCGATGTGCTGTTCCGGCTCACGCGCGCCGGCCCTTAAGTCCGGCGACGCTGAGATGTGTGCTTCGCCCAATCGGCGCATGGGGTCAAGCGCCGGAAGGGGAGGGCGAAGCCGCGGGCGGAGCGGCTGTCCGCCGGGTCAGATGTCGCCCGGGACGTTCTGGCCGTAGGGAGGGCGCGGAATGTCCATGTGGGCGGTGCGCAGCGCCTGCGACCAGCGGGCGCGCAGGTCGAGGAAATAGGGCTCGTTCGGCTCGATCCGGTATTCCAGCTCGGGCGTCAGCGCGTCCTTGCGCAGCACCAGCACGTCGATGGGCGGCCCGACGCCGAGGTTCGAGCGCATGGTCGAATCCATGGAGATCAGGCCGATCTTCAGGGCGTCATAGAGGTCGGTGTCGTAGGTGACGGCGCGGTCGAGGATCGGCTTGCCGTATTTGTGCTCGCCGATTTGGAAATAGGGCGTGTCCGGCGTCACCTCGATGAAGTTGCCGGCGGCGTAGATCATGAACATCCTGAGCCGCCCGCCGGCCACCTGGCCCGCGAACAGGAGCTGCACGTCGAAGCGCGCGGTCATCTGTTCGAGGCTCGCGCCGTCGAGCCGCCACACCTCCCGCACCGCGCGGCCGATGAGCTGCGCCGCCTTGAACATGGTGGGCTGGTTCTCGAGCGTGTCGAGTTCGCCGGTCTCGGGGTTCTCCAGCCCTTCCGCCAGCAGGCTGAGCACCGACTGGCTGACGGAGAGGTTGCCGGAGGTGGCGATCGCCAGCACGCGCTGGCCGGTCTGCGAGATGATCTTCAGCTTGCGGAACACGGCGATGTTGTCGATGCCCGCATTGGTGCGGGTGTCGGCGATCATCACCAGTCCCTCGCGAACGAGTATGCCGACGCAATAGGTCATCAGATTCTGCAACCTCAGGAACCGCAAGCGGCGCGACGCTAGCAACTTGGGCCCCGACTCGCCACGCCGAAGGGGGCCGGCGCCCGAATTGGCCCCGGGCCGTGACATTTCGGCGGTCAGCGCCCGGCGGAGCCGCCGTCGAGCGGGGGCAGGCCGGTCCGGCGCGCAGGCGCGGGCCGCGCTCGGC
>NZ_JBHTMX010000128.1:0-8466 GCF_042679725.1 Methylopila musalis | reverse complement strand
CTCGCGGCGCTGCCCTTCGCCGGCGACGTGGCGCGCTACTGGCCGGCGGACGCGGCCATCGTCGCCGCCATGCAGCCGCTGCCCGAGGTGGCGGCGGTCGACAAGGCCCCTGACGCGCTGCCCGCGGACGGCCTTCTGGCCGACAGCGCCTATGTGGAGCCGCTGGACGAGGCGGGCGCGGCCCCCGTCACCCGCGTTCCCATGACGCCGCGGGAGGCCGGCGCCAACCACGACGGCTCGACCCCCAACGTTCTGAAGCTCGCCGGTGGGCGCATGCCGGAGACCACGACCCCCTCCGCGGACGCCCCGCTGATGGTCGCGGCGCTGCCGGTGGCGCACCCGGCCGGCGGCCCGCAGTCGGCGGCGGTGGCGGGCGTCTCGCCCGTGGCGCTGACGCCGGCGCTCTCCGACGTCGCGCCCGAGACCGCGGCGCTGCGCGCCCGCAGCGAGGCGCCCGTGCTCACCCGGCTGTCCAACCGCCTGTTCGTGCCCGAAGACCAGCTCGCGGCCTCCGAGCAGTGCCTTGCGGAAGCGATCTATTTCGAGGCCCGCGGCGAGCCGGTGGAAGGGCAATACGCGGTGGCGCAGGTGGTGCTGAACCGGGTGCGCTCCGGCTATTACCCGGACAGCATCTGCGGCGTGGTCTACCAGAACAAGCACCGCCGCAACGCCTGCCAGTTCTCCTTCGCCTGCGACCGCATCCCGGACCGGGTGAACAACGTGCAGGCCTGGGAGGTCGCGACCCGCATCTCCCGCGACGTGGTGCAGAATGGCGCGTGGCTGGAGGAGGTGGGACCTTCCACCCACTACCACGCCACCTATGTGCGCCCGCGTTGGATCCGCGACATGGTCAAGCTGGACAGCATCGGCCGCCACATCTTCTACCGCGTCCGCTGGCACACCCCGCCCGCCGACGCCGCGTGAGCGCCACTGTTCTTGTCCCGGACGTGATCCGGGACCCAGACACGCCGACGGTGGCGGGGTAACGCGGCCTGCTCGTCGCGGTTTTTTCTGAGAGTTCAGCGGTTCTGGGTCCCGGCTCAAGGCCGGGACAAGGGAAGGGGACGCCGGCGCGCTCCGCTTTCCTGACGGGGTTTTCGCGTAAGCTGAAATCGATGCAGCCGCCTCTCTTGTCCCGGCCTTGAGCCGGGACCCATTTCCGCCGACGGTTTCAGGATAACGTGGCCCCGCTCGTCGCGGCGTGTTCTGAGAGCGCAGCGGTTCTGGGTCCCGGATCACGTCCGGGACAAGGGAAGGGGGCGCCGTGTCGATTCTGGAGGTGGCTCGATGAAGTTCTGGCGGTCATGACCCCGTTTCGCGCCGGTCCCCGCAACGCGCTGACCGATGTGGGCGGGGTGCTTGTGGGGCAGGCGGAGGACGCGCGGCTCGGGTCGGGCGTCACGGTGGCGCTGTTCGAGCGGCCGGCGGTCGCCTCTGTGGACGTGCGGGGCGGCGGGCCGGGGGCGCGGGAGACCGAACTTCTGGCGCCGGAGCGCTCGGTGGAGCGGGTCGACGCGCTGGTCCTGTCCGGGGGCTCGGCCTTCGGGCTCGACGCCGCCGCGGGCGTGACGGCGGCTCTGGCCGAGGACGGGCGCGGCTTCGCGGTCGGCCCGGCGCGGGTGCCGATCGTGCCGGCGGCCATCCTGTTCGATCTCACCAATGGCGGCGACAAGGACTGGGGCCGGTTCCCGCCCTATCGCGATCTTGGCTATGCCGCGGCCCGCGCCGCAGGGCCGGAGGTGGCGCTCGGCTCGGTCGGGGCGGGGCTCGGCGCCCGCACCGCCACGCTGAAGGGCGGGCTCGGCTCCGCCTCCACCGTCATCGCGCCGCTCGGCGTCACGGTCGGGGCGCTTGCGGCGGTGAACGCGCTCGGCTCCGCCACCGTCGGCGACGGGCCGTGGTTCTGGGCGGCGCCCTACGAGATCGGCGACGAGTTCGGCGGGCTCGGCCCCGCGCCTGCGGTTCCCGCGCAGGCGCTGCTCCCGCCGTCGAAGCCGCTCGCGGGCGCGAGCACCACGCTCGCGATCGTCGCCACCGACGCCACGCTGACCAAGGCCGAAGCGAAGGCGCTGGCCGGCATGGCGCAGGGCGGGCTCGTCCGCGCGCTCATCCCTGTCCACACCCCGCTCGACGGCGATCTGGTGTTTTCGGCCTCCACCGAACGGGTCGCGCTCGGGCCCGATCGGCTGGCGGCGCTGGCGCTCATCGGCCACGTGGCGGCGCTGACGCTCGCCCGCGCCATCGCACGCGGCGTCCACGCCGCCCGGCCGCTGCCCTTCCCCGGCGCGCAGCCCTCATGGGCCGCGCGTCACGGAAGTCAGGCGCCGTAGACGGGGTAACGCGCCGTCATCTCCCGCACCGCTCCCGCGACGGCCGCGATCCGCACGGCGTCCGCCGGTGCCTCGACCACGTCCGCGATCCAGTCGGCGACCGTCTCGAACTCGGCCGCGCCAAAACCTCGCGCGGCGCCGGCGTTGGCGGACAGCCGCAGGCCCGAGGGCGCTTCCGGCGGGCGCGGATCGAACGGGATCAGGTTCTTGTTCACCGCGAGCCCGGCGCGCTCCAGCGCCTTCGCCGCCACCTCGCCGGTGAGGCCGAGCGGCGTGAGGTCCGCGAGCAGCAGGCCGCAATCGGTGCCGCCGGCGACGATCCGCAGGCCCCGTTCGGCGAGCCGGCGGGCCAGCGCCTGCGCCCCGGCGAGCACGGCCGCGTTGTAGGCGCGGAACTCTGGCCTCAGCGCCTCGCCGAAACAGGCGGCCTTGGCCGCCACGCCATGCATCATCACCGAGCCCTGCACGCCCGGAAAGACGCCGCTGTCGATGCGGGCCGACAGCGCCTCGTCGTTCCAGAGCGCGAAGCCGCCCCGCGCGCCGCGCAGCGACTTGTAGCTGGTGGAGGTGACCACATGGGCGTGGGGGAGGGGATCGGGATAGAGCCCGGTCGCGACCACCCCCGCCACATGGGCCATGTCCACCATCAGCCAGGCGCCGACCTCGTCCGCGATCGCACGAAGCGCCGCGAAGTCGATGGCGCGGGGATAGGCCGAGCCGCCGGCGACGATCATCTTCGGCCGCTCCCGCCTTGCGAGCGCCGCCACCTCGTCGAGGTCGATCTGCTCGGTCTCCCGGTTCACCCCGTAGCGGACGATGCGGTAGTCGCGGCCGGTCAGCGTCGCCGGATGGCCGTGGCTGATGTGGCCGCCGGCGGCGGTGTCCATGGCGAGGATGGCGTCGCCGAGGTTCAGCAGGCCGAAGAACACGCCGGCGTTGGCGTTGGAGCCCGAATGCGGCTGCACGTTCGCGAAGCGGCATCCGAACAGCGCCGTGGCGCGCCGAACGGCCAGATCCTCGATCGCGTCCGCGAACTCCGCGCCGCCGTAGTAGCGGGCGAAGGCGCGGCCCTCGACCGTCTTGTTGGTGAGCACGGAGCCCTGCGCCTCCAGCACCGCGCGGGACACCAGATTCTCGGAGGCGATCAGCTCGATCCCCTGCTGCTGGCGCCGGAGTTCGCCGTCGACGGCGGCGGCGAGTTCGGGATCGGCGCTGAGACCGGCGTCGAAGTAGCCGGGATGAAGGACGGCCATGGCGGAAAGGCGACACCTCGTCGGGGAAGATCGCCGGACCATAGCCTCGCCATGTTTCGGTAACCATCCCGAGGTTCAATCGGGGCACGGGATGTGATGGGCGCGTCAGGGCGCGCGGGCGGAATGGGCGTGGATCTCTTCGCAGGACGGAACAGCGCGGCCCTGCCGCCGCTTGCGCGGGCGCCGCGCATACTGGTGTTCGATTCGGGCGTGGGCGGGCTTACCGTGCTGGCGGAGCTGCGCGCCGCGCGGCCCGACGCCTCCTTCACCTACGCCGCCGACGACGCGGCTTTCCCCTACGGCGCGCTCGCCGACGAGCGGCTGGTCGCCCGCGTGCTGAGCGTGATGGAGCGGCTGATCGCGCGCGAGCGGCCGGACATCGTGGTCATCGCCTGCAACACCGCCTCGACGCTGGCGCTGCCGGCGCTTCGGGCGCGGTTCGCGCTGCCCTTCGTCGGCACAGTGCCGGCGGTGAAGCCGGCGGTCGCCGCCTCCACGTCCGGCCTCGTCACGGTGCTCGCGACCCCCGGCACCGTGCGGCGCGAGCACACCCGCGAGATGGTGGAAGCCTTCGCCGGCGCGACCGAGGTGACGCTGGTCGGCTCCCGCAACCTCGCGGCCTACGCCGAGGCGGAGCTTTCGGGCGCGCCGGTTCCGGACGACGCCCTCCGCGCCGAACTCGCGCCCTGCTTCGTGGAGCGGGACGGCCGCCGCACCGACGCGGTCGCGCTGGCCTGCACCCATTTCCCGCTGCTGACGCGGCGGTTCGAGCAGCTCGCTCCCTGGCCCGCCGCCTTCATCGACCCTGCGCCAGCGGTCGCCCGGCGGGTGGCGGCGCTCGCCGCCCACGCCACGGGCGTCGAGCCGCCGGCGATCGGTCGCGCCATCTTCACCTCCGACCGGCCCCAGCCCGCGCCGCTTGTGGCGGCCCTGCGCGCCCGCGGCCTGCCGCAGGTGGAGCACGACGTGTTTCTCCTGACCGACGGAAGTCGCGCTTGCGCGGCGTCTTCAGGGCGCCACGATCCGGGCATGTAATTTGACGCAGCGCGGGGGATCGGACCTGGCGCGAACGCCGCGCAAGACGGCGGAGACAGGAGCTCGTCATGTTGCGTGCGCGTTTCCCGACCATCGTTGAAATCGGCGGCGTGCTCGCCGACGTGCCCCATGACGGCTATCTGGACGCCGTGGCCGGCGCCTTCGCCGATCCCGCCATGATGACCACGCTTGGCGGCGTGCGGTCGGAAGCCGCGGCGTCGGCCTTCATCGCGACGGCGCGCCGGCACTGGCGGGACGAGGGCTTCGGCCTCTGGTTCCTGCGGGACATGCGCGACGGCGCCTTCGCCGGCTGGGCCGGCATACGAACCTGCGAGGCGGCGGGCGAGCACATGGTGGAGCTCGCCTATGCGCTTTCGCCCCGGATGCGCTGCAAGGGCCACGCCACCCGCATCGGCGCCGCGGCGCTGCAGCTCGGTTTCGACAACCTGGGCCTCGACGAGATCGTGGCCTTCACCACGCTGACCAACACCCATTCGCTCGCCGTGATGGAGCGGCTCGACTTCCGCTTCGACCGGGAGTTCGAGCATGCGGGCCTGCCCCATGTGCTTTACCGCCGCAGCGCCGCCCTGCACCGGGCGGCGTGACGGAAAAGGCCCGCCCGACGCGCTGCGCCGGGCGGGTCCCTGTCGTTGTGAGAGCGGTCAGACCGCGGCGTGGATCGCCACGAAGCAGAGCGCGACGCCGTAGCCCTTGGCGGGATCGAACGGCGACAGCACCTCCATCACGACGATGCCCTCGCGGTCGGTCTTGAGGCCGCCCGCGCCCACGGAGTCGCCGACCGCCACCGTCTCGCCGGTGCGGACGCGGATCTGGCCGAGATAGCCCACCGGCGACCACTCCTCCGGACGCTCCGACTTGAAGCGATACTCGACGCCGGGCGTCCAGTCGTCGCTGACGACCTTGTCCCGGAGCGTGTAGCGCTCGGCGTCCTCGGGGACGGCGGCGTCGGGAGCGAGGTCCTCCACGCGGCCGTCATAGCCCTTCAGCGTCACCGCCTCGGTCTCATCGGTCTGGTCCGGCCAGCGGATCATGGACACGTCGACCTCGAGGTCACGGCCCCACTCGTCCTGGACGTACTTGCCGCCCCATTCCAGCCCGTCGCCGCCGATGATGGTCGGCCGCGCCGACAGCACGCCCGCCAGCGGCCGGGTGTCGCCCGGGAGGCCGATCGCCACCTTGCGGCCCTCGCGCACCAGAACGTGGCCGGGCTCGATCACGCCCGGATTGAGGTTCTCCATGTACTCCGCGAAGTCGAGGCCCGTGGTGGTGGTGCCCCCGGCGAAGCGGCCGATGCCCGACGTCGCCTCCAGCACGATCTTCCGGGCTTGGTTGGAGCCCGTCGGCGTCGCCGTCTTGGACGTGGTCGTGTAGGTCAGCGCCAGCACGTAAGGCGAGACGTTCTCGCCTGCGCGGCTGGCGGCGACGACCGACCGGCTGCCCGACGACCAGGGACCGGCGGCGCCGATGACGACGGCCGAACGCGCGTTCCGGATCGACGCCAGGTTGCTGCCGGCGATCAGGTTGTTCTCACGCGTGCCCGGACCGGACGCTTCGATGTCGCTGTCCGACGAGGCGATGATCCCGGACATCTGCGCCAGAGGAATGGCGCAATTGTCCGACGCGGCGACCACCGCGTACATGGAGTTGACGCCGGTCGAGCTGCCGTTCGAGCCCAGAACGCCGCTCGACGTGCCGTCGATCGAGCTGCCGTTGCGCGCTCCGATGCCCCAGGTGGACGAGCCCTTCAGCACCACCGGAGTGATGGAACGGAACGTGTCGTCTCCGCTGACATACGTGCCCCGCGAGGCGGCCGCGAAGATGCCGCTGCCGCCCTGGATTTCAGTGGCGGCGCAGGACACGATCGCCGTGTAGAACGTCGTTCCCGTCGGCGTGGAGACGCCGGTGTCGTAGAAGGGACCGTTCGGAGCCGGCAGATCCCAGCGCCCCTGGTAGTCGGTGATCGGATACTGACCCCAGACACGCGACAGAAGGGAGCTGGCGACCAGAGACCGTTCGCCGCTCGCCTCGCAGTACCGATTGGCGAGACCTGCGATATCGAACGCATAGCCCATGTCCGTGCAGACGGTGCCGGCGGCGAAACTGCGCAGGCCCTTCTGATAGACGCGGGAGGCGGCGACCACGGCGTTGTTCGAGCTGGACGGGAATCCGGAGGGCTGGAAGATGTCCTGGGTCACCCGATCGGATGCGGCCGCCAGAGCCCGGTCTCGTGTGCTCACCTCCGCCTGGGCGCCGCGATGAAACGACTTCAGCGCTCCGTCGGGGTCGCGGCCCATATCGACGGTGCCGGTCGGGGTCGGGGAGCCGATCGTGAAGGAGCCGCCGATGAAGTAGGTGGCGGTGGCGGTGGTGAAGTCCGGCAGGCTCGCGACAACCCAGCGGTAGGTCTTGCCCTCCATGAGCACCACGCCGCCGGGATTGGCGGCGGTGGCGGCGTTGATGGCGGCGGTGTCGTTGGTGGTCCCGTCGCCGACCGCGCCGTAGTCCCGCAGCGCCGGCGTGCGCTTCTCCAGCGCGCTCACCCGCGGCAGGGCGTCGGTGGTGGCGAAGGGCTCCACGTTCGGCGAGACGGACCAGCGGCCGTTCGGCGAGGTGCCGGTGTAGGTGAAGGTGTAGACCGTCGCGGTGGCGGGGTCGGTGTAGGTGAAGCTCTGCCCGTTGGTGGGATTGAGCGGATAGTTCACGCCCATGGCGTCGTCCTCTCGTAAGGGCGAGACGGTCCGTCGCGCGGCGATGAGCGGCGCGTGGCGGCAGGGTCTCGATGTGGTCGGGTCCGGTCCGGCGTGGACGCGGTTGGTTTCGGATCGGCGCCGCGGAAGGGCGCCCGGTCCCGGTTCAGAAGGTCGTGCCGGACCGGATGTTCATGTTTTGTACTGATAGCGCCCCGGCGTCAAGCTTTAATTCCTATATCAGGAAAATGAGCAAAAAGCCGTGACTCTGCGGGCGCTTACGCCGGCGTTCCGTCGCTGACGGCGGAAAACGCCTGATTTTTTAGACGAAAGATCAATCTGCGATATGGCGGCGTCAGACGTGCTGACCGCCGTTGATGTGGATTTCGGACCCGGTCACATAGGCGGAGGCGTCAGTACATAGGAAATAAATCGTTTTCGCCACTTCGTCCGGCGTGCCGAGACGGCGCAGGGGGATCTGGCCGACCAGCTTCTCCGTGCCCGGCGACAGGATGGCGGTGTCGATCTCGCCCGGCGCGATGGCGTTGACGCGCACGCCCAGCGGGCCGAAATCCGCCGCCATCTCGCGGGTCAGCGAGGCGAGCGCCGCCTTCGAGGTGGCGTAGGCCGCGCCCGCGAACGGATGCACCCGGCCGCCCGCGATCGAGGTGACGTTCACGATCGAGCCCCGCGCGGCGGTCAGCTCGTCCGCGAGGCCCCGCGCCAGCATGATCGGGGCGAAGAAGTTCACCTGGAACACGGTCTTCCAGTCGTCGAGGTCGGTGGCGAGCGCGTTCAGCCGCGCGCCGCCCGCGGCTTTGGGCGAGATGCCGGCGTTGTTCACCAGCGCGTGGACGAGCCCGTCGTCGAGCCGGTCGCGGATCACCTCGATCGCCCGCACCGTGTCGGCGGGATCGGCGAGGTCCACCTGGATGTGGTCCTCCGGCCCCGCGCCCCACGGGCATTCCTCGGGAAAGGCGTGGCGGGAGCAGGTGATGACGCGCCAGCCCGCCGCCGAGAACCGCTTCACCGTGGCGTGGCCGATGCCCCGGCTGGCGCCGGTCAGCAGCAGCGTCTTGCGCGGCTCCGGGCCGGACGCGTCGCGCGTTCGCGGGCCCGGCGCAGGCCGGGGCGCCGCCG
>NZ_JBHTMX010000127.1:0-8537 GCF_042679725.1 Methylopila musalis | reverse complement strand
CGCTGCAGCAGGGACACGCGCGTGCGGTCCGGAGCGTGCGCGTCCGACGCCTGCTCGCGGCTGGCGCGGATCTGCGCCTGGGCCGGCAGCGGCAGCTCGTCGATGCGCGGCATGCGGGGCGCGCGGGCGCGCTCGGCCTGCGGCGGGATGTAGGGCTGGTCGTGGTGATCGTCCTCGACCGGCGCGTAGTGGTGCTGCTGCGGCTCCTGGATGGCGGGCTTCGGCGCGGCGGGACGGATGGTGACGTCCTCGATCGCGGCGATCGCCTGCTGCTCGTAGGCCTGATAGACCGGCTCCTGCGCCACGGGCTCATGGGCCTGCGGCTGGGTCGGGGCGCGGAACTGCGGCAGCGGCTGCGGCTCCGGCGAGCGGGCCTGCGGGGCGGCGGCGGCCGGCTGCTTGAAGCGGTTGGTCAGCTCGGCGATGCGCTGCTCGGCCGCGGAGACCTGGCCCGCCTCGAACACCTGATCGATGCCGGTCGCCACCACCGACACGCGGATGATGCCTTCCAGGCTCTCGTCGAAGGTGGCGCCGAGGATGATGTTGGCCTCCGAATCGACCTCCTCGCGGATGCGGGTCGCCGCCTCGTCCACCTCATAGAGGGTCAGGTCGTTGCCGCCGGTGATGGAGATCAGCAGGCCGCGGGCGCCCTTCATGGAGACGTCGTCGAGCAGCGGGTTGGCGATGGCGGCTTCCGCCGCCTGCACCGCGCGCTTCTCGCCGGAGGCCTCGCCGGTGCCCATCATCGCCTTGCCCATCTCGCGCATGATCGCGCGGACGTCGGCGAAGTCGAGGTTGATGAGGCCTTCCTTGACCATCAGGTCGGTGATGCAGGCCACGCCGGAGTAGAGCACCTGGTCGGCCATCGCGAAGGCGTCGGCGAAGGTGGTGCGCTCGTTGGCGACGCGGAACAGGTTCTGGTTCGGGATGACGATCAGGGTGTCGACCGCCTTCTGCAGCTCCTCGATGCCCGCTTCCGCCGTCTTCATGCGGCGCTGGCCTTCGAAGTGGAACGGCTTGGTCACGACGCCGACCGTCAGGATGCCGGCCTCGCGGGCGGCGCGGGCCACCACGGGGGCCGAGCCGGTGCCGGTGCCGCCGCCCATGCCGGCGGTGATGAAGGCCATGTGCGCGCCGGACAGGTGGTCGCGGATCTCGTCGATCACCTCTTCGGCGGCCGCGCGGCCCACTTCCGGCTGCGAGCCGGCGCCGAGGCCCTCGGTCACCTGCACGCCCATCTGGATGATGCGCTCGGCCTTGGACAGCGTCAGCGCCTGCGCGTCGGTGTTGGCCACGACGAAGTCCACGCCCACGAGGCCGGCTTCGATCATGTTGTTGACGGCGTTTCCGCCGGCGCCGCCGACGCCGAAAACGGTGATGCGGGGCTTCAGTTCCCGGATGTCCGGCATCTTCAGGTTGAGCGTCATCCTATGTGCCTCTTAAACAGTTGTCCGCCGCCACGGGCGTTCAAGCCAAACCAAGTTCTCGGCGTTCAGAGGCTCCACGGGGGCGAAACCTCTCTCCGACAGGCGACCGCCGCGCCGCCCGTCAGAAGCTCTCTTTCAGCCACCGGCCGACCCGGTGGATGTACGTGTCCTTCGGCGCCGGCCCGCCCCGGCGCATGCGCCTCGGATCGACGTGTTCGATGCCCGCGACCTGCGGGAAGACCAGAAGCCCGACCGGCGCCGCGAAGGCCGGCCCCTTGGCCGCCTCGGGAAGGCCGCGCGCGCCGAGCGGACGTCCGATGCGCACCGGACGGTCGAGGATGCGGCGGGCGAGATCGGGCACGCCCGTGAGCTGGCTCGCGCCGCCGGTGAGCACCACGCGCCGGGCCTCGGCGGCGTAGCCGGAGGCCTTCAGCCGGTCGCGCACCAGCTCCAGCGTCTCCTCCACCCGCGGCTTGACGATCTTCACGACCATCGACTTCGGCAGGTAGGTGGTGGACTCGAGCTCGTTCTCGCCGACCGGCGTGACCGTGATCTGCTCGCGCTCGTCGGCGATGGCGGGGAACACGCTGGCGTGCAGCGTCTTCAGCCGCTCCGCCTCGTCGATGCTGACCGACAGGCCGCGGGCGAGATCGAGCGTGACGTGCTGGCCGCCGAGCGCCACCGCGTCCGAATGGACGAAGGCGCCGCCCTGGAACACCGCGACCGAGGTGACGCCGCCGCCCATGTCGATCAGGGTGACGCCCATCTCGCTCTCGTCGTCGACCAGCGAGGCGAGGCCCGCCGCGTACGGGGCTGCGACGATGGTCTCCACGTCGAGGTGGCAGCGCTCCACGCACAGCATGAGGTTGCGCAGCGGCGCGCCCTCGGCGGTGACGATGTGCATGTCGACGCCGAGATGCTGCCCGACCATGCCGCGCGGATCGCGCACGCCACGGGTGGCGTCGAGGCCGAAGCCGGTCGGAATGGAATGCACCACGGTGCGGTTCGGCCGAACGGTGTGCACGCAGCCCGCCTGCAGCACGCGGCGGATGTCGCGGTCCTCCACCGGATGGCCGGCGATGCCGACCTCGGCGTGGAAGGTCTCGCTGGAGAGGCGCCCGGCCGACACCGAGACGATGACGCTTTCGATCTGCACGCCCGCCATGCGCTCGGCCGAGTCGACCGCGAGGCGGATCGCCTGTTCGGCGGCCTCCATGTCGACGATCTGGCCGTTCTTCACGCCGCGGGAGCGCTGATGGCCGACGCCGATCAGCTCCACCAGATGGCTGCGGTCGGGCAGCGCGTCGCCGGCCTCGACCGGCTTCAGCCGCGCCACCAGGCAGGCGACCTTGGACGTGCCGACGTCGAGCACCGAGACCACAACGGCCCGGCGCGCCGGCAACGGCCGCATCTTCGGAACGACGCCATAGGGGAACGCCTGACTCATGCCCCGCCCGCCTTCTTCCTGGCCTTTTCGGCCGCTTTGTCGGCTTCCGCCAGGGTGTCCGCAGCCTCGGGCGTCAGCCGCACCACGGTGCGGCCCGGCACGCGCAGGTCGACCACGGTGACGCCCTTGGAGAACAGGTTGTCGCGCGCCTGCAGCGCGTCGAGACGGATGAGCGCCACGTCGTAGCCGCGCTCCGGCAGCTTCACCTCCACGCCCGAGCGCAGGCGGAGATTCCAGCGCCGCTCGGCCACGAACACCGCCGCGTAGGTCTGCTCCCGGATCGCGGGCGCGCGGGACAGCGCCTCCAGCAGATCACCGGCCTTCAGATTGGCGGAGGGGCCCACCACCAGCGGCAGATGGGCGAAGCGGCGGTCGCGGAATTCGTCGATCGGGGTGCCGTCGGCGGCCAGGATCTGGACCTTGCCCTCGTGCTGCCACAGCGCGAACGGCTTGCGCTCCACGAGATGCACCGTCACCCGGTCGGGATAGAGCTTGCGCACGGTGGCGTCGGCCACCAGCGGATTGGCGAGCAGGCGCTCGCGCGCCGCCTTTACGTCGAGGAAGGGCAGCGCGGTGTCGTCCTTGACGCCGAGCGCCAGCAGCACCTCGTCGTCGGTCAGCGCGCTCTGGCCCTCGGTCGCGACCGCGGTGACGCGGAAGCCGACCAGGTTGGCGGTGGTGACGTGGAGGTTGAGGATTTCGTCGCGGACCGTCGGCCAGTGGCCGCCTTCGACCATGCCAGTAAGGCCCGTGCCCGCGTAGAGCAGCGCCGCGAGCGCGAGCCCGACGCGCCGGCGGCGCAGCACGCGCTCGGCGCGGAAGCGGAAGGAGGACCAGCGGCTGGCGCCGATCACCTCCTGGACGTCGTCCAGATCCGGACGGGACTGGCGGGCGTTCTCGCCCGCCACCTGCATGTTGGGGCCGGTCCTGTAGACCACCGTGCGGCGCGCGGGGGCGGCCCGGTCGCCTTCCTGGGGGAAGGACCGTTCGTCTACCGATCTAAGGAGGCGTCCTCCACCAGCCATCGAACGAGCTCACCAAACCCCATGCCGACATAAGCGGCGAGTTCCGGCACCAGAGACGTCTCCGTCATGCCGGGCTGCGTGTTCACTTCGAGGCAGACAAGCTCTCCCGTCCCGTTCTCTCGATCGTCGAAACGGAAATCGGCCCGGCTGACCCCGCGACACCCCAGAGACCGGTGCGCCGCGAGAGCCAGTTTTCGGACCTCTTGGTAAACAAAGGGTGAAATTTTCGCCGGAAGGAGGTGCTGTGAGCCCCCCTTGGCGTACTTGGCGTCGAAGTCGTACCAGCCTTCGCCGGGCACGATTTCGATCACGTCCAACGGCTCGTCGTTGAGCACGGCGCAGGTAAGTTCTTTGCCCGCAACGAAGTTTTCGGCAAGCAGCAGATCGCCGTGCTCCCAGTCCGCCCGGCCGAGATCCTGCGGCGGATGGGTCTGTCCTTCGTTAACGATCACGACGCCGACAGAGGATCCGCCGTCCACGGGCTTCAGGACGTAAGGCGGCTCCAGAACGTGGCCGGCGGCGGCCTCGAGCCGCGTGACGACGCGCCCGCGCGGCACCGGAACGCCGGCCGCGGCCATCACGACCTTGGCGCGCTCCTTGTGCATGGCGAGCGAGGAGGCCAGCACGCCGGAGTGGGTGTAGGGGACGCCCATGATCTCCAGCAGCCCCTGCACCGTGCCGTCCTCGCCGAAGCGGCCGTGCAGGGCGTTGAAGCACACGTCCGGCTTCACCTTGGCCAGCACCTCGGCGAGATCGCGGCCCACATCGATGGGCGTGACGCGAAATCCTTCCGATTCCAGAGCCTTGGCGCAGGCGGCTCCCGACCAGAGCGAAACCTGACGCTCCGAGGACCAGCCTCCCATGAGGACGGCGACGTGTTTGGACATGCGATTCCCCGAAACTCGACCTCGTGTCCCGGCCCGCGAGCCGGCGCAAACCCGTCCGGCTCAGGCGCGAGCGCCTGAAGCCTGTTTGAAACCTCAGCTCTCCGGACAGGCCCTTAAGCCCCGACCCCGATCCGTTTGATCTCCCACTCCAGCTCCACGCCGGAGGTGGCGCGCACGCGGGCGCGAATCTCCTCGCCCAACGCCTCGATCTCGGCGCCGGTGGCGCCGCCGGTGTTGAGAAGGAAGTTGCAGTGCATCTCGGAAACCTGCGCGCCGCCTATGGAAAAGCCGCGCAGGCCCGCCTGGTCGATCAGCTTCCACGCCGACTGTCCGGGCGGATTCTTGAAGGTCGATCCGCCGGTGCGCGCCTTCACCGGCTGGGTGGTCTCCCGGTGGCGGGCGACCTCGTCCATCTCGGCGCGGATCGAATCGCGATCCTGCGCATGGCCCTCGAACAGGGCGCCGGTGAAGATCACGTCGTCCGGCGCGTCGCTGTGGCGGTAGGAGTAGCCCATCTCGGCGCGGGTGAAGACGCGGCGGCGGCCGGCGCGGTCCACGCCATGGACCTCCACCACCCGATCCGCCGTCTCGGTCCCGTTGGCGCCGGCGTTCATGCGCAGCGCCCCGCCGATGGAGCCCGGCACGCCGAAATAGAACGCGAAGCCGCCGATCCCCGCCTCCTGCGCGGCGATGGCCACGCGGCGGTCGGCGGCGGCGGCGCCCGCGAAGATGCGACAGCCCGGCCGCGGCTCGATGGCGGCGAAGGCTCGGCCGAGCCGGATGGTCACGCCCGGCAGGCCGCCGTCCCGCACCAGCAGGTTCGAGCCGAGGCCGATGGTGGTGACGGGAACGTCGGCGGGAAGACGCGCGAGGAAATAGGCGAGGTCGTCCTCGTCCTGCGGCGAGAACAGCGCTTCGGCCGGCCCGCCGACGCGGAACCACACCAGATCGCTTAGGCGCTGTCCCTCGATCAGCTTGCCGCGGAGATCGGGCGCATGTTCGCCCAGCCTCCGGGCGAGATCGCTCACCGGCGGCGCGCCCTGAGCGACAGCGGCGCGGTGACGCGACGCAGGTCGCCCGCCGTCTCCGCCGACGCGGAGCCACGCTCGCTGCGGGTTTCGGCGTCGGCGGGCCGCCAGCCGGCCATCTGGCCGGCGTCCGTGTCGGTGTGGGCTCCGCCCTGCTGCGGGGTCGTCATCCGGGGCATTAACCGCCCTCTCCCGTTCCAAGCGCCGCCAGTTCGTCCGGCAGGGCGGCCGCCCAATAGGTGCTCGTTCCGGCGCCGAGCAGAATCACGTAGTCGCCGGGCTTCGCGATCGACGCGACCACCCCGGCGAGGGCCTGCGGCCCCTCGAGCGGAACCACATGCCGATGGCCTTTTGCGCGCAAGCCCGCCACAAGTCCATCCCGGTCCGAGCCTTCGATCGGCTGTTCGCCGGCGGCGTAGACATCGGCGACGATCACCGTGTCGGCGTCGTTGAAGCAGCTTGAGAAGCCGTCGAACAGGGCGTGGAGCCGCGAATAGCGGTGCGGCTGCACCACGGCGACCACCCGCCCCTCGGTCGAGGCGCGGGCCGCCTTCAGCACGGCCGCGATCTCCACCGGGTGGTGGCCGTAGTCGTCGAAGATGGTGACGCCGTTCCACTCGCCGACGCGGGTGAAGCGCCGCTTCACGCCGCCGAACTTGGCGAGGCCGGCGCGGATCTGGTCCGGCCCGATGCCGAGCTCGTGGGCGACGGCGATCGCGGCGGTGGCGTTCAGGGCGTTGTGCCGCCCGGCCATGGGCAGAAGCAGATCGTCGATCACGGTCTCGGCGTCGCTCTTCAGGTCGCGCACCGTCACGCGGAAGCGGCACACGCCGCCGCGCAGGTCGAGATCGCTCAGGCGCACGTCGGCCTGGGGGTTCTCGCCATAGGTGACGACGCGGCGGTCCTCGATCGTGCCCACCATGTCCTGCACGGTCGGGTGGTCGAGGCACATCACGGCGAAGCCGTAGAACGGCACGTTCTCCACGAAGGCGCGGAAGGCGGCCTTCACGGCGTCGAAGGTGCCGAAGTGGTCGAGATGCTCGGGGTCGATGTTGGTGACCACGGCCACGTCCGCCGGCAGCTTCAGGAAGGTGCCGTCGCTTTCGTCGGCCTCCACCACCATCCAGTCGCCGTCGCCCATACGGGCGTTGGTGCCGTAGGCGTTGATGATGCCGCCATTGATGACGGTCGGGTCCTTGCCGCCCGCGTCCAGCAGGGTCGCCACCAGCGAGGTGGTGGTGGTCTTGCCGTGGGTGCCCGCGATGGCGACGCAGGTCTTCAGCCGCATCAGCTCGGCCAGCATCTCGGCGCGGCGCACCACCGGCAAGCGCCGCTCGCGGGCGGCGGCGAGCTCCGGATTGTCGCGCTTGATGGCGGAGGACACCACCACCACCTCGGCGTCGCCGAGATTGTCGGCGGCGTGGCCGATGACCACCTCGACGCCCTTCTCGCGCAGGCGCTTGACGTTGGCGCTCTCCGCCGCGTCCGAGCCCTGGACCTTGTAGCCGTGGTTGGCGAGCACCTCGGCGATGCCCGACATGCCGATGCCGCCGATGCCGACGAAGTGGACGGGGCCGATGTCGCGGGGGAGCTTCATGGGATATCGAACGCCGTTCTGAAAGGGATCACGAGGCGGGGGACGGCGCGGAGCCGCCGGCGAGGCCGTGCGCCTCGGCCGCGGCCAATACCACATCGGCGAGCCGGGCGGAGGCGTCCGGCTTGCCGACCTGGCGCGCGGCCGCCGCGGAGGTGGCGAGGCCCTCGCTGTCCCGCAGCCGGACCTCAAGGTCGTCGGCGAGGGCGTCGGGCGTGAAGCGGCTCTGCGGCGTCACCACCGCGCCGCCGGCCATGGCGAGCGCGTTGGCGTTGGCGAGCTGGTCGTTGTCGAGCGCGTGCGGCAGCGGCACGAGGATCGAGGGACGGCCGATCACCGCAAGCTCCGCCACGGTCGAGGCGCCGGCGCGGGCGATGACGAAATGGGCGAGCGCCATGCGTGCGGGCATGTCGTCGAAGAAGGAGGCGATGTCGGCCTCGATGCCGGCGGCGGCGTAGTCCGCGCGGGCGCGGGCCATGTCCTCCGGCCGGGCCTGCTGCGTCACCCGCAGCCTGCGGCGCAGGTCCTCCGGCAGCTTGGCGAGCGCTTCGGGAGCGACCTCGGTCATCACCCGCGCGCCCTGGCTGCCGCCGAAGATCAGCAGGCGGATCGGCTGGTCCTCGGTCAGCGGCGCGTAGGCGACGCCGCTCGCGGCCAGCACCTGCGGACGCACGGGATTGCCCACATGAACGGCAGTCGCGCCGTCGGGCAGGCCCGCGACCACCGGGAAGCCGCTGGCGATGGTGGTGGCGAGGCGGGCGAGCATGCGGTTCGCCCGCCCCATCACCGCGTTCTGCTCGTGCAGGATCACCGGCGCGCCGGTGAGCCGGGCCGCGACCAGCGGCGGAAAGGTCGGGTAGCCGCCGAAGCCGACCACGGCCTTGGGCCGGGCGCGCCGCATGACGCCGACGCTTGCGACCACGCCCTTGGCGAGGGTCAGCGCGAGCCTGCCATACGCGAGCGGGCCGGAGCCGCGCAGGGTGTCGGCGGGCGTCGCGTGCAGGGCGCGGGCGGGGAAATGCTTGGCGTAGGCGAGCGCGCGGGTGTCGGTGACGAGCTGCACCGCCTCGCCGCCGCGGGCGAGCTCCACCGCGAGCGCCTCCGCCGGGAACAGGTGGCCGCCGGTGCC
>NZ_JBHTMX010000126.1:0-8577 GCF_042679725.1 Methylopila musalis | reverse complement strand
GGGCGGCGCCGGTTCGGGCGCCTCGGCGAAGGCCGCGCGCAGCTCGTCGCGCAGGCGCAGCGCGTCCATCACCCGGCTCGCGAGCGGCGGGTTTTTGGCCAGCAGCGCCTCGATCTCGATGCGGCGGGCGAGATCCACCTGCCCGTCCACGTAAGCGTCGATTTCCGCGTCGAGGATCGGCTCAGCCGTCGTCACCATCGGGTCCTCTCACAATGCGAAGATGCGCGCCGGGGCGCGGGCGCGCCTCGTCGGCGTCGTGGCGGCGCAGCGTCTCGCGCGCGCGGGCGAGACGCGACATCAACGTGCCCACCGGCGCGCCGACGATCGCAGCGGCGTCCGCGTAGGACAGCCCCTCCACCGCCACCAGATGAAGCGCCGCGCGCTGGTCTTCGGGCAGCGCCTGAAAGCGGGCCCGGACCTCCGCGAGACGCACCGAATGCTCCTGCGCCGGCGGCTCGTGCGTCGCGGCGACCTCGCCCGCGGCGGCGATGCGGATCAGCTCCGCCCGCCGGCTGCGCACGCCGTCCACGAACACGTTGTGCAGGATGGCGAGCAGCCAGGCGCGCAGGTCGCGGGTCACGTCGAAGGCGGCGCGGCGGTCGTAGGCGCGCACCAGCGCGTCCTGCACCAGATCCTCCGCGTCCGACGGATCGCGCGTGAGCGCGAGCGCATACCGCCTGAGAACAGGCAGCTCGCCGATCACGTCGAAATCCCCGGAAGGCCGCTTCATGCCGGGCATACGGAGCAGGATGGCGACGTCATCCCTCCGCCCGCGCTTTTTTTTCGCTACTCGGCCGGCGCCCGGCCCGCGGCGCGGGCGAGCGCCGCGATCAGCGAGTCCGCGTCATAGGGCTTGCGCACCACGGTCACGCTGGCGAAGGCCGCCGGGATCATGGAGCGGTCGCCGTAGCCGGTGGCGAAGATGAACGGCACGCCGAGGCGCGCCAGCGCCTCCGCCACTGGGATCGAGGTGCCGGCGCCGAGATTGACGTCGAGCACCGCCACGTCGGGGCGGAACAGCTCCAGCTTGCGCAGCGCCTCGTCCGCCGAGCCGCTGGTGGAAAGGAAGGGCACGCCGCGCTGGGTCAGCAGCTCCTCCACGTTCATGGCGATGAGCAGCTGGTCCTCCACCAGCATCACCTTCAGGTCGCTCAGCGCGCCCTCGCCGGTCTTCGGCGCGGAGGCGTGGCGCGTGTAGGTGGAGGTCTCGCCCGCGGTCGAGCGGCCCTCGCCCGACGAGACGTGGCGGGAGGGCAGCAGCAGCCGCGCGCGCACGCCCTCCGCCAGATAGCGCACGTCGCTCTCGCCGCCGAGGTCGTACGGGATGCTGCGGTCCACCAGAACGGTGCCGAAGCCCTCGCGCTTGGGCGGGGCGACGGACGGGCCGCCGGACTCCCGCCACAGAATCTCGCAATCGCCGGTCTCGGTGCGCCGCCACGTCACCTCCAGCCGCCCGCCGCCCCGGGACAAGGCACCGTACTTGGCGGCGTTGGTGGAGAGCTCGTGCAGCACCAGCGCCATGACCGAGAACGCCCGCGCGTCCAGCCAGATGTCGTCGCCCTCGCAGACGATCTCGGCCGTGGGCTCGCGATAGGGCGACAGCTCCGCCGACACCAGCGCCGACAGCCGTCCTCCGCCGTCGCCGCGGGCCACCTGATCGTGGGCGAAGGCGAGCGCCTGGATGCGCCCCTTCAGAGACGTGACGTAATCGGCGAGCTCCTGCCCCTCGGCCGCGGGGCGCGCCACCAGCGACTTGATGATGGCGAGAATGTTCTTGACCCGGTGGTTCAGCTCTTCGTTCAGCATGCGCTGGCGCACGTCGGCCTTGTTGCGCTCGTCCTGCAGCAGCTCGCTGTGGCGGAGCGCGATCTCCACCAGCGCCGAACGGGCGGCCTCCGCCGTCTCGCGATCGGTCTCCGACCACGGGCGCGCCTGCAGCCGCACGGTCTCCTTCCAGATGGCGAAGCTCTTGCGCGGCGTCAGTCGGTCGCCGAGCGGGCCGGTGGAGTAGATCTTGTCCGGGTTGCCCGCCCAGTCGAGCGTCTGCACCAGCTCCTTGCGGAAGAAGAACAGGTAGTCGCGCGGCCTTTGCGACAGCGGCACCGCCATGGCGCCGGCCGCCTGCGAGCTGAAATCCTCCGCGCCCGGAATGACCTGCGCAAGGCAGTGCGACGCGTAGACCGCGCCCTCCCCGCCCTCGCTCGCCAGCGCCACAAGCCGCGCCACCACGTCGCGCGGCGGCGCCGCGCCTTCGACCGTCCAGACGCCGTTCATCCACAGCCCGACGCCGTCGCAGGGCAGCAGCCCGCCGATGGCCGACAGGCTCTCGCGCACCGCCGCGCCCACGTCCTGATGGTGGGAGGCGAGCCGCAGCACGCCGTCGAGCGCGCGGCGGGCGTCGGACGCGGAGTTCAACTTGCGGCGATGCTTCAGCGCGTCGAGCGTGAGCGAGAAGAACTCGCCGAACATCTCCGCCGCCACCCGTTCGGGCATGGGCAGCACGCGCGGGGAGTAATGGTGGCAGGCGATCAGCCCCCACAGCTCGCCGCCCACGATGATCGAGATCGACATGGACGCCGCGACGCCCATGTTGCGCAGGTATTCGCAGTGGATCGGCGACACGCTGCGCAGATGCGCGAAGGACAGGTCCAGCGGCTCGCCGGAGGCGTCCAGCACCGGAACCAGCGGCGAGCGCGCGCCGGAGGCGTCCGAGATCACCCGGATCGTGTTGCGCAGGTAAAGCATCCGCGCCTGCTGCGGGATGTCGCCGGCGGGAAAGTACTGGCCGTAAAAGCTCTCGAGATCGGAGCGCTTCGATTCCGCCACCACGCGCCCGGAGCCGTCCGCCTCGAGATGATAGATCATCACGCGGTCGTAGCCGGTGATGGCGCGCACCAGCCGGGACGCGGACACGACCAGCGCCTCGGGGCTGCGGGCGTCGCGGATGCGCCCGATCAGGATGCGCGACAGCTCCAGCGGCTGCCGGCTTTCCGCCGCCGCCGGCTCGAATTCGGCGATGGTGGCGCCCTTGAAGCGGTGAACCGCCACGTCGAAGTTGCGGCCGTTCACCGCCACGTCGAAGGCGAGCGCAGGCCTCGCCGCGTCGGCCACGGCGGCGAGGGCGTTGCGCACCACATGCGCCGCCTCCGGCCCGATCGCGTCCTCCAGCGGGCGGCCGAGGATTTCTCCTTCCAGGCCGAGCATCTCGCCCGCGTTCTCGGAGCGTCGCAGCACGATCCCCGCCGCCGCGTCGCACGCGAGCAGGCAGCCGTGCGGCTGGATGCTGCCGGGAATGTGGATCGGCTCGCGATCGCAATTGGTGAGATCGACGGTGTGAGGATAGGTCATTCGGCGGTGACGAGCGTGGCGCTTCCCTTGTCGCGGGCATGACCGGCCGGTGAAGGCGCTGTGCTTCCGCCCGGGCCGTCATGCCGATATCCGAGATCGTGAGGGATAGATAGGGCACCCGAGCGCCAAGAAAACCACGCCCCGAGGCGGCCCCGCGCGTCTTTCTCCCCTGTCCGGCCGCCCGAACGCTGCCGCGCGGCCGGCGGCAGCGGGATACCGCATTAACCATTTGCTAACGAAGTTACCCTCCATTAACCCTGATGACGCCGCCCGTCGGGGGATGGCGAGGGACTGGAAAAAGGGGGACCGCCCGCCGTGAAGACGGATAGGCTCGTCGTTCGTTTCGCTGTCGCAGCAAGCGCCGCCATGTCGCTGGCCGCCTGCGCCCAACAGCCGAAAACGGCTCCGATCGTAAAAGTCAGCCACACCGCCGCCGACCGTGAATGCCTCGCCCGGGCGATGTATTTCGAGTCCCATCGCGGCAGTGACGACGGCATGCTCGCCGTCGGCACCGTGGTGGCGAACCGGGTGAAGTCCGGCCGCTACGGCCCGACCTTCTGCGACGTGGTCGCCCAGAAGAACCAGTTCGCGCCCGGCGTGATGACGCGCTCCATGATCGATTCCGGCGCCGAGCGCGCCCGGCGCAACGCCGACGCCGTGCTGGCCGGCAAGCGGCACGCGGGCGTCCGCGACGCCATGTTCTTCCACACCGCCGGCCTGCGCTTCCCCTATCCCAACATGCATTACGTGCTGGTGGCGGGCGGAAACGCCTTCTACGAGAAGCGCAGCGTGACGACGGCCGCGACCGCCAGCGCCAACGCCCGCTCGCGCGCCTTGGCGCTCGCCTTCGCCCGCGTCGATCCGACCGCCGCCGCCAAGCCGATCGTGGTGGCCTCGCTCGCGCCGGCGCCGCGTTCCGAGACGCCGAGCCCCGCCGCGGCGGAGACGCCCGCGCCTGCGGTCCGCCCGGTCGCGGCGGTTTCGGCTCCGGTACCGGTTCCGACGCCCGCGTTCTCCTCCGTTCCGACGACGCTCGCCTTCGCGCCGCCGCCCGCGCCCGTCGACGGGCCGATCGCGGTCGGAACCGCGCAGGCGGCCGAGGCCGCCCCGCTGCCGGGCTTCGGCGACCTGCGGCGCTGACGCGCCGCCCCTCAACGCCTAAAAAAAACTGCGCCGGGGGGCCGATCTCCCCGGCGCTCCCCCGCAGGGCGCGCCGCCGGCGCGCGTGTCAGGCGCGTGGGGTTTCGGACCGGAGCACAGCATGCGCCTCGCGCGCAGCGTCATCCGGTCCGTGCGTTTCGAGGACATGACCATGAAGACCGTTCTGCTCTCCTGCGGCGTCGCCCTCGGGCTCGGCCTCTGCGCCGCCGCGCCCGCCTCCGCCGCGCCGTGGACGCGCGCCGCGCCGCTGGCAGCCCCCGTCGTGGTGTCGGACGTGGCCTGTCGCACCGTGGTGCGCCGGGTGGTTCGGCCGAACGGAACCGTTCGGATGGAGCGTACGCGCACCTGCACCGAGACGCGCCGGCCGGTCTACCGCGAGCGCCGGGTCTATCGCGACCGGCCGCAGTATCGGCCCGCGCCGCGGCCGGGCGTCACCATCCGCGTCAATCCGTAATCGGCGCACGACGCGCGCGCGTCGCCTTCCCGGCGCGGCGCGCGCGCAACAGCGGCCGACCTTTGCGTTTCCGGGCGCCTGTTTCGCGCAAAATGCAATTGTATTCGAGCCCGTCGGCCCTTATGTGCAAGGCGCTCCCGAAACCATACGCAAAGGTCTCCGCCCCACATGCCAGTTGACGACAGCCTCGAGTCCCGCCGCAAATCCTCTCTGGATGCCAAGAAGAACCTTCTTGCCAAGTTCAAATCTGCGGCCGAGGACCCGGAAGCGCAGAAGCGAGCCGCTGAGCGCAAGGTCGTCGCCGAGGCGCGGGCTGAGCGCGAGCGCGTGAAGGCCGAAGCTCGCCGCATCCAGGAAGAGGAAGAGCGGCGCATCCAGGAAGAGATCGCCGCCCGCAAGGCCGAGGAAGAGCGCATCCGCGCCGAGGCCGCCGCGGCGACCGAAGCGGCGCGCCGCAAGTCCTCCACCTTCATGGCTGCGCGCGCTCTCGCCTCCGTGGTCGGCGACATCCGCCGCCGCGCCTGAGCGCCTCCGTCCGAGCGGCGTCGCCTCGACGCTGTTCGGACAGCCCTACGATCGACGACACAGTCCCGACGCCGAAGCGGCCCAGCCGTTCCGGCGTCGTTTGCGTTTTGGGGGGATGGGCGGCGCATGGGTCGTCGCCACGCGGTCGCGCGGCCGCGCTCAATGGAAGCACACGCGCAGGGTCACGCGCCATGCGCGCCGCTCCCCACACGTCATGCCCGCGCCTTCGCGTGGGTATCCACGACTTCCTTTTAGATCACACGCGTTGACGACCAAGTCGTGGATGCCCGAGACAAGCTCGGGCATGACGTTTTTATTGTCGTCATGGACGGCGAACGCAAAAAGGCCCCCGTCGGTGACGACGAGGGCCTCATGTTTCTTAAGATGTCCTACGGCGAACCGCTGGAACGCGCTGTCCCGCCTCAGGCGGCCTGACGGTTGATCTCGCCCAGCGCGAGCTTGCTCAGTTTGCCGTCCGCGGCCTTTTCCTCGTCCAGCGTCTGCTGGAGCAGGGTGGCGCAGTCGTTGCGGCCGAGCTGTTTCGCCCAGGCGACCAGAACGCCGTAGCGGGCGATCTCGTAATGCTCGACGGCCTGCGCCGAGGCGACGATCGCGGCGTCGAGCACCTGCTTGTCCTCCACGTCGCCGACGATGTCGTTGGCCTCCTCGATGATGCCGTTGATCGCCGGACATTTGGTGGTCTTCGGCGTCTCGCCGTGCATCTCGAACACCTGCTTCAGGCGCTCCACCTGCCCTTCCGTCTCGCGGCGATGCGCCTCGAGCCCCTGCTTCAGGGCGGGATTGGTGGCCTTGTCGATCATTTTCGGCAGCGCGGACAGAATTTGCTGCTCGGCGTAAAACACGTCCTGAAGCTGGTGGACGAAAAGATCGTTCATCGTCTTGATGTCTTTGGAAAACAGACCCACGGCGTTTCTCCCTTATGTTCTGTGGCGACGACGATCGCCGTCGCGGTCTCATGGGAAAAACACGGTCCGCCGCCCGAACGTTCCGAAAAAGGTGAAAAACAACGCTCGCCCCACCAGCGGCGCAATCCCGGCTATGGATAGCGGCTCCCGGCGGCCGCGGCGAAGAATCGCCCGATCGGCCGCCCCGCCCCACGGTTCCAAGGAGCGTCCCATGCGCCTGTCCCCCCTCGTCCTCGCCGCCGCCGCGGCCAGCGTTCTGGCGGTCGGCGCGGCGCGCGCGGAGCCCCGGGGCGACCGCCCGTTCCACATCACCCTCACCGGCGAAGGCGTCGCCACCGCCGCGCCCGACATCGCCGTCATCACCACCGGCGTGGTGACGCGCGCGGCGAACGCGGGCGAGGCGCTGAAGGCCAACGCCGAGGCCATGACCAAGGTGATCGCCGCCCTCAAGGACGCGAAGATCGCCGAGAAGGACTTCGGCACTTCCGGCCTCACGGTGCAGCCGCAGTACGATTACAGCGACGGCCGCGCCCCAACGCTGACCGGCTACGAGGTGCGCAACGCCGTCACCATCCGCGCCCGGGAGATCGACCGGCTCGGCGGCTTGCTCGACACGCTGGTGGCCGCGGGCTCCAACCAGATCGACGGCCTCGCCTTCGAGGTGTCGAACAGCGACGCCAAGCTGGACGAGGCCCGCCGCGCCGCGGTGGCCGACGCCAAGCGCAAGGCCGAGCTTTACGCCGCGAGCGCCGGCGTCACGCTCGGCAAGGTGGAGTCGATCGAGGAGAACGAGACGCAGCAGGCCTCGCCCCGTCCGCTCACCCTGCGCATGCAGGCGAAGGACGCCAGCGCGCCGACGCCGATCGTCCGGGGCGAGCAGGAGATGCGCGTCGAGGTGCGGGTGCGCTGGGCGATCCAGCCCTGACGCGCGAGAATCACATCCTCCGGGCGCCTTAACCGCGCCCGGAGGGCGGCGCGGTGACCTCACGTTAAGGTCATCGCGCAACAATCCCTCGTCAGAAATGGCCAGCACGCAAGAAGGCTGCGCCGGAAACGTGACGAGGACATCATGACCTTCGGTTTTGGCCGCTTCGCCTCGCATGCGAAGGCCGCGCAGGCCGCCGCCCCGGCGCCCGTCGCGGCGCCTGAGTTCGACCACGCGGCCATCGTCGCGGCGCTCGACGCCATGAAGCGCGGCGCGGCGCCCTCCGCCTGGCCGGAGGGCGCCTCCGGGGCCGCGCTGGAGGCGTTCTCCGCCGCCCAGCAGGCCCGTGGGCTCGATGATCTCAACGTCATGGTCGGGCTCGCGACCAGCGCCTCCGGCACCGCGATCTCGGTCGGCTGGGTCACCCACGACGTGCGCCAGGTGGCGGAGAGCACCTCCACCATCGCCGGCGCGGTTGAGGAGCTCGCGAGCTCGATCGCGGAGCTGTCCTCCACCAGCCGGGTCGGCGCGGACGACGCGCTCGCGGTGCGCGAGGAGACCCGGCTCTGCGTCGACGAGATGCGCAGCGCCGCCGGCTCCATGACCGCCATCAGCGACCGCGTCTCCGCCATCGCCCAGCGCATCGACGTGCTGGAGGACGCGGTGCGCCAGATCGCCGAAATGGCGGGCGCGATCGAAGCCATCTCCAGCCAGACCAATCTGCTCGCCCTGAACGCCACCATTGAGGCCGCCCGCGCGGGCGAGGCCGGACGCGGATTCGCGGTGGTCGCGAACGAGGTGAAGTCGCTGTCGGGCCAGACCGCCAAGGCCACGGAGCAGATCCGCGCCCGCATCGCGACGCTGACCGAAGAGACCGACGCCATCAAGCGCGCCACCGGCGAGAGCGCCGAAGCGGTCGCGGCCGGCGACGCCACCATTCGCGCCGCCGGCCAGAAGGTCGAGGGCGTGGGCGAGCGGGTGTCGATCATCACCAACCACATGAACGCGCTGGCCGAAGTGCTCGGCCAGCAGCGCGCCGCCACCAACGAGATCGCCGAGAACGTCAGCCGCATCGCCGAGACCGCCCGCAAGACCCGCGGCGAGATCGACCAGGCGCTGGAGCAGCTGGTCGCCGCCGAGACCACGGCGCTGACCGGCCTCGACGCCGCCGGCTCCCGCGGCCTGTCGCGCTACGACCTCGCCCGGCTGCCCGCCGACGCGGAGGCCATGCGCCGCCG
>NZ_JBHTMX010000125.1:0-8734 GCF_042679725.1 Methylopila musalis | reverse complement strand
GGCTCGCGGGCCTGCCGCTGGCGCAGGCCGCCTTCGCGGCGCTCGATCCCGACATCCGCGTGGTGGCGGAGAAGGCGGACGGCGACGCGCTCCGCCCCGGCGACGTGATCGCCCGCATCGAGGGCCCGGCCCGGCCGGCGCTGTCGGCGGAGCGCACCGCGCTCAACTTCCTCGGCCATTTAAGCGGCGTCGCCACCGCCACCGCCGCCTTCGCCGACCGCATCGCCCACACCCGCGCGAAAATCTGCTGCACCCGCAAGACGACGCCGGGCCTCAGGGTGTTCGAAAAATACGCCGTGCGCTGCGGCGGCGGCGCCAACCACCGCTTCGGACTCGACGACGCTATCCTCATCAAGGACAACCACATCGCCGTGGCGGGTTCGATCGCGGCGGCGCTCGACGGCGCTAAGGCCTATGCGGGCCATCTGGTGAAGATCGAGATCGAGGTCGACACGCTTGACCAGCTCGATCAGGTCCTCGCCCACGGCGCCGCGGACGTTGTGCTGCTCGACAATATGGGGCCGGACGCCCTGCGCGAGGCGGTCGCCCGCGTCGCCGGCCGTCTGGTGACGGAGGCGTCGGGAAACGTCTCGCTGGAGACGGTGCGGGCCATCGCCGAAACCGGCGTCGACCTGATCTCCGTCGGCCGCATCACCCACTCCGCCCCCACCCTCGACCTCGGCCTCGACGTTGCGCTGGGCTGACGCGGGGGCCGGGGCGGCGGCGGCGTTCAAGGGCGTGGCGATGATCGGGGCTGGCGGGCGCTGGGCGGCTCGCGGCGGAACCCCCTCTTGTCCCGGCCTTGAGCCGGGACCCATTTCCGCTGACGCTTCCGGACGAAGCTCCACGGTCACAGCTCAATTCTGCAAGCGAAAACGCATCTGGGTCCCGGCTCAAGGCCGGGACAAGAGGGAGCGCGACGTCTCGGTCGTGTATCTCCACACCGCGCTGTTTTTCCCTCTCTTAGGGTACCGCGCAGATCGGCCCACTTTCTTGTCCCGGCCTTGAGCCGGGACCCATTTCCGCTGACGCTTCCCGATGACACTCCACGGTCGCAGCGCGATTCTGCGAGCAGCGGCGTTTCTGGGTCCCGGCTCAAGGCCGGGACAAGGGCGGTGGCGCCGGCTACCGCTGTCGCGCGGTCAGGGGCGCGGAGCCATGCCGTACTTTTCGAGCAGCGTCTGGCGGTAGGCGGCGTTGGCCTCGCCGTCGAGCGAGCGGGCCTTGGCGCGCTCCTCGCTGGTGATCGGAATTTCGCGATAGCCGCGCTCGGACAGGCAGGCGTCGCGGCGCTTGTACTTCGCGATCGTGTCGGAGATGCCCGCGCCGATCCCAGCGCCGACGCTGCCGGCCACGGACCCGTCGCTGTAGCCCTGCGGCGTCAACGGGCCTCGTTCGGCGATGTCCGTGCAATCCTTTTGATCGGCGTCCAACTGCGTGACGCCGACGCCCGGCTTCGCCCACATGCGCGGTGAGCCGCAACCGGCGAGCGCGACGGCCAGAACGGTGACGAAGGCGGCTTTGGCCCGCATGGCGGATGTTCCCCGAATCTCGTGCGCATCTGCTCGCAGACGTTGAGCCGGAAGCGTCGTCGGCGCCAAGCGATGACATGTGCGGGGGTGAGGAGCGTCTCGAACGCGACAACCTGCGGGATCATCGAGCGATGCTGTCACAGCCCCTTCTCTTGTCCCGGCCTTGAGCCGGGACCCAGACACGTCGGCGGCACAGAACTAAGCTGCGACCGTGGAGCGTCATCCGGAAGCGTCAGCGTTTCTGGGTCCCGGCTCAAGGCCGGGACAAGGAAGTGTGGGCCGCACTCTCGCGACAAGCCCTCTGGCCTTAACCGCCCGCGCCCCGGAACGCCTCCACCGCTTCCGGGCGGCGGCGGTCGTCGGGGGAGAGCGGGACCGCGCGGTCTTCGGCGATGCGGACCGGGGGGCCGGCGAGCGTGACGACGCGGTCGGCGAGGCGGACGGCTTCGCGGCTGTCATGGGTGACGAACAGGACCGTGGTCGGCCGGCGCGCCACAAGCTCGGCGAGGAGGTCGCGCAGGCGCTCGGCGTTGGCCTCGTCCAGCGAGACGAAGGGCTCGTCCATCAGCAGCAGATCCGGCTCCAGCGCGAAGGCGCGGGCCAGCGCCACCCGGCGCTGCATGCCGACCGACAGGCGCTCGGGATAGACGTCGGCGGCGTCGGCGAGCCCCATGTCGCCGAGCAGCGCCCGCGCGCGGGCGGCAGCCTCCGGCGTGGCGTCGAGCGGCAGCGTCACGTTCTCGATCACCGTGCGCCAGGGCAGCAGGCGCGGGTTCTGGAACGCGTAGCCGATGCGGGGCGCGCCGCCGCCGCCGGTGAAGCGGATCTCGCCCTCGAACGCCCGGTCGAGCCCGGCGATCATGTTCAGAAGCGTGGTCTTGCCGAGGCCCGAGGGGCCGAGCACCGCCACGAACGAGCCGTCCGCGATCTCCAGACGGAAGTCGCGGTAGAGCGCGCGTTCGGGCGCGCCGTCCTGCGCCGCAAAGGTCTTGGCGCGGATGTGGACCGTCACGCCGCTCATCGCCGCCACCTGTTGGCCGCGCGCTCCCACGGCTGCACCACGCCGATCTCGATCGCCTGCACGATCAGGCCGAAGGCCAGCGCATAAGCGAGGATGGTCGCAACATCGAACAGCTGGAACGCGGTCTGGAGCTCGAAGCCGACGCCGTTCGGGCGCCCCAGCAGCTCCACCACCAGCACGATCTTCCACACCAGCGCGAGGCCCGACCGGGCGGCGGCGGCGAAGAACGGGGCGAGCTGCGGCAGCACAACGTGGCGCAGCGTCTTCCAGCGTCCGAGCCGGTAGACCGACGCCATCTCCGCGAGGTCACGGCTGAGCGAGACCGCGCCCTCGCGCAGCGTCACGGCCACGTTCGGCACCTTGTTCACCGCCACCGCGGCGATCGCGGCCCATTCGTTCAGGCCGAACCACACATAGGCGAGGATGATGATGACCAGCGCCGGCAGGTTGAGGAACAGCGTCACCCACGGCCCGAGCAGCCTGTCGGCGGTGGGCGACAGGCCGAGCCAGACGCCGAGAACCGAGCCCAGAACCATGGCGAGCCCGAAGCTGACCGCGACGCGGGCGAGCGTGGCGCCGAGATTGAGCGCAAGCTCTCCGGAGGCCGCCGCGACGCTGAGCGCCTCCAGCACCTGCGGCGGCGAGGGCAGCAGCGACGACTGCGCGTAGACCGCCACCGCCCACCACACGGCGGCGAGCACGGCGAGCGACGCCGCCGACCAGCCGAGACGACCGAGAACGCCTGTCACGCGCGCCGCCTCACGCCTTGGGCGTGAAGAACAGGCCGGCGTCGAAGCGCGGGTTGCGGCCGACGAAGTCGGCGCCGCCCAGATCCGTCAGCAGGCCATAGAGGCGGTTGGCGCCGGCGAGGTCCGTCCCCGTCCACGGCCCGGCGATGCCGGCGCGGTAGTAGTCGCGCAGCTTCAGGAACTCGGCGTCGGTCTTCACCTGCATCGTGGGGCGCAGCCGCTCCCATGCGGCGTCGGAGGTCTTCAGCGTGGCGTTGGCGGCGGCGACGGCGCGGAAGAAGCCGTCGAGGGCCGGCCCGGCCTCCTTCTCCAGCGCCTCGCGCCAGATGAAGCCCACCAGCGGCGGCGGCGGATCGATGCGCAGCTGGCGCAGCAGATCGCCGACATCGATCAGGCGGCGGAAGCCCTCGGCGTCGAGCCGGGCCGCGAACGGCCAGAAGGTGAGCACGGCGTCGATCCGGCCGAGCCGAAGCTGCTCGGACAGCAGCGGCGGCGCGCCGAACACTGGCTCCAGCATGGCGCCGATGTCGCCTCCCACCTCCTCATGGGCGCGGGCGCGCAGCAGCAGCCAGCTCTTGTCGAGCGGGCCGCCGGCGACGCCGACCTTCTTGCCCTTCAGGTCCTTGAGCGCGGCGATGGGCGAGCCGGCCGGAACCATCAGCGCCCCGAGCGCGGAGGAGTAGGCGGCGAAGCGCAGCGGCTCGCCGTCGTTGCGCCGGCGCATGGCCCAGCCCCAGTCGCTGACGATGAGGTCCGCCTGCCCCGCCTGCAGCGCCACGGTGACGGCCTGGGTGGAGGCGAGCTCGGTGCGGGCCATGGCGAAGCCCTCGCGCCGGTCGAGGCCTTCCGCGGCGATCGTGTCCAGAAGCCAGCTCACGGTGCCGAACTTCAGCGTGGCGAGCGACAGCGGCCGCGCGGCCGATGCGGGACGGACGCCCGCAACCGCGGCCGCGACCGCCGCGGCGCCGAGCCCCAGCGCGCGGCGACGGTCGCAGCCCGCCTGTGCCACATGTGTGAGCGTCATGATCCCGGCTCCCTCCGCCCCGACGCCGGGCTTCGCGGCTTCGAACCGGTTTCCCGGCCGAAAGCGAGGCCTGCGACGCCGTCATCAGCACGATGTTACTGGCTTATGATTTTCTTATATATTGCATTCCGCCCTTCGAGGGGGTGGAATAGTTCCCGAACCGCGATACCACGTGGAAGAAATCATCGCCAAGGTCAAAACGACTTGGCCTATAGAACAGCGCGCGACGGACCCCACCGTCGCCGGGAGGATGAGCCGATGCCCCGCCCCGCCAATCCCACGCCCCGGACGGTCGCGTGACGCGCCTCGCCATGGCCCTGATGTGCGCCGCTGCGCTGGTGGCGACGCCGCTGCCGGCCGCCGCCCAGAGCGCGCCCGAGCAGCCGGCTGCCCAGCCGGCCGCGCCCGCCCCCAAGGCGGCCCCGCTGGAGTTCCGCTTCGGCGTGCTGCGCCATTTCCCGGCCCCGCCGCCGTGGTGGGATTCGCTCGCCACGCTGCCGCCCGAGGACGACGGCGTCGCGGGCGCGAAGCTCGGGATCGTCGACAACAACACCACCGGCCGCTTCCTGAAGCAGAACTTCGTGCTGGCGGAGGAGCTGGTGCCCCACGCCGACGATCCCATGCCCGCGTTCCAGCGGCTGGTGGACGGCGGCGCCAAGTTCATCGTGGTGGCGGCGCCCGCCGACGAACTGCTGAAGATGGCGGACGCGGTGAAAGGGCGGGACGTGATCCTGTTCAACGCCGGCGCGCGCGACGACGCGCTGCGGCAGGAGGACTGCCGCGCCAACATTCTCCACACCGCGCCGAACCGCGCCATGCTGACCGACGGGCTGGCGCAGTATCTCGCCGTGCGGCGCTGGACCAACTGGCTGCTGCTGACCGGCCGCACCGAGGACGACCGGAAGTACGCCGACGACGTGAAGCGCTCGGCCCGGAAGTTCGGCGCCAAGATCGTGGAGGAGCGGGTCTGGAACTTCGGCCCGGACGCGCGCGCCACCGCGCAGGCGGAAATCCCGGTCTTCACCCAGAACGCGACATACGACATCGCCGTCATCGCCGACGAGCTGGGCGAGTTCGGCGACCTGATCGGCTGGCGCACCTGGGACCCCCGCCCCACCGCCGGCACGCAGGGGCTGACGCCCACCACCTGGCACGTGACGCTGGAGAACTGGGGCGCCACGCAGCTTCAGAACCGGTTCTGGCGCCAGGCCAACCGCGGCATGCGGCCGCTCGACTTCCAGATGTGGCTCGCCATGCGCACCATCGGCGAAGCCGCCTCGCGCACGAAGTCCAACGACCTGAAGACGCTGCAGGACTTCATCTTCGGGCCGGATTTCGAACTCGCCGGCTTCAAGGGCCAGTCCTTCAGCTACCGTCCGTGGGACCACCAGCTTCGCCAGCCGATCGTTCTGGCCCAGCCGGCCGCCATGGTCTCGGTCTCGCCGCAGGAGGGGTTCCTGCACCAGACCAACCCGCTGGACACGATGGGCTTCGACAAGCCCGAAAGCCGATGCTCCTTCGCGAAATAAACACCTGCATGACGCCGCGCGCCGCTCGCCGGCCGCGCGCGATCGCCTAGAACAGACGCGCGGAGCCGTGACAGGTCGCCGCCGCCCCATGGGAGAGACCGATGAGCATTCCTCCTGCCCGCCAGAGCGCCGTCCGGACGCGGCTGATGGCGGCGAGCTTCGGCCTCGCGGCGCTGGCGGGCTTCTCCGCCCCGGCCGCGGCGGAGAAGATCTTCGTCAGCAACGAGCGCGACCACACCATCACGGTGATCGACGGAGAGACGCTGAAGCCGGTCGAGACCATCAAGACCGGCCGCCGCCCCCGCGGCATCATCGCCTCGCCGGACGGCAAGCTGATCTATGTCTGCGCCAGCGACGACAACCGCGTCGAGGTCTATGACGCCGCCACCTACAAGCTGGTGCGCACCCTGCCGTCCGGTCCCGATCCGGAGCTGTTCGTGCTGCATCCGTCGGGCAATCCGCTCTACATCGCCAACGAAGACGACAACATGGTCACGATCGTGGACACCGCGACCGGCCAGAAGCGGGCGGAGATCCCCGTCGGCGTGGAGCCCGAGGGCATGGGCATCAGCCCCGACGGCAAGATCCTCGTGAACACGTCGGAAACGACGAACATGGCCCACTTCATCGACACCGCGACCAACGAGATCGTCGAGAACGTGCTGGTGGACAGCCGCCCGCGCGTGGCCGAGTTCCGGCCCGACAACAAGCATGTCTGGGTCTCGGCCGAGGTGGGCGGCACGGTGTCGGTGATCGACCCCAAGACCCATCAGGTGGTGAAGCGCCTGACCTTCGAGATTCCCGGCGTCACCGCCGAGGCGATCCAGCCGGTCGGCGTCCGCATCACCAAGGACAACAAGACCGCCTTCGTGGCGCTCGGGCCGGCCAACCGCATCGCCGTGGTGGACGCCGAGACCTTCGCGATCCGCAAATATCTGCTGGTCGGCCAGCGGGTGTGGCAGCTCGCCTTCTCTCCGGACGAGAGCCGGCTCTATTCCACCAACGGCAACTCCAACGACATCTCCATCATCGACGTGGCGTCCGAGAAGGTGACGAAATCCGTCACCACCGGCCGCTCGCCCTGGGGCGCGGTGGCCGTTCCGTGAGCCGCGCGCCCGCGCTGCAGGTGGAGCGCGTCAGCCACGCCTTCGGCGCGCGCAAGGCGCTGGACGACGTGAGCCTGGAGGCGCCGGCCGGCGCCTTCACCGCCTTGCTCGGCCAGAACGGGGCGGGCAAGACCACGCTGTTCTCGCTGGTGACGCGGCTCTACCACAACGATTCCGGCGCGATCCGGGTGGACGGCTTCGACGTGCGCCGCACGCCCTCCGACGCGCTGGCGCGGCTCGGCGTGGTGTTCCAGGCCCGCACGCTCGATCTGGAGCTGACCGTGCTGCAGAACCTGCAGTACCACGCAGCCCTGCACGGCATCGGCGGGCGGGCGGCCAAGGCCCTCGCCCGGGAGGCGCTGGCGCGGGTCGGTCACGCCGAGCGCGCCGACGAGCGCGTCTTCGCGCTGTCCGGTGGGCAGATGCGCCGCGTCGAGATCGCCCGCGCCCTGCTGCACGGGCCGAGCCTGCTGCTGCTGGACGAGCCCACCGTCGGCCTCGACATCGGCTCCCGGCGCGACATGCTGGCGGAGACGCGCCGCCTGATCGCCGAGGATGGCGTGGGCGTGCTGTGGGCCACCCATCTGGTGGACGAGATCGAGGCGGCGGACCGGGTGGTCGTGCTGCATCAGGGCCGGCTTCTGTTTTCGGGCGACGTGCCGGGCCTCAAGGCGCGCGGCGGCTCCGAGGACGTGGGCGCGGCCTTTCTGGCGCTGGTCGAGGCCGGCGCGAACCGGGACCGCGCCGCATGACCTCTCCGATCGCGCCCCGCGGCCTGACGCTGCGCGGCTATCTCATCTCGCTCTGGGGCGTGGTGTGGCGCGAGGGCCTGCGCTTCGTGCACCAGCGCGGACGCTTCCTCTCGGCGCTGGTGCGGCCGCTGGTGTGGCTGTTCATCTTCGCCGCCGGCTTCCGCGCCACGCTCGGCGTGTCGATCATGCCGCCCTACGAGACCTACGTGCTCTACGAGGTCTACATCGCGCCCGGCCTGATCGCGATGATCCAGCTCTTCAACGGGCTGCAGTCGTCGCTCTCCATGGTCTACGACCGCGAGGTCGGCGCCATGCGCATCCTGCTGGTCAGCCCCTATCCGCGCTGGCACCTGCTCGTCGCCAAGCTGCTCGCGGGCGTCGCGGTGTCGCTGCTGCAGGTCTACGCCTTCCTGCTGGTGGCGTGGTTCTGGGAGGTGCGGCCGGATTCGAACTGGGGCTATCTCACCGTGCTGCCGGCGCTGGTGCTGTCCGGCCTCATGCTCGGCGCCATGGGGCTCGCCATGTCGTCGCTGTTCAAGCAGCTCGAGAATTTCGCCAGCGTGATGAACTTCGTGATCTTCCCGATGTTCTTCGCCTCCTCCGCGCTCTACCCGCTGTGGCGGGTGCAGCAGTCGAGCGTGCTGCTCTACGACATCTGCCGCTTCAACCCCTTCAGCCACGCGGTGGAGCTGATCCGCTTCGCGCTGTACGGTCAGGTGGAGTGGACCTCGCTCGCGGTGGTCGCGGGCTGCGCCGCCGCGTTCCTCATCGCGGCCGTGATCGCCTATGATCCCTCCGCCGGCCTCACCGCCCGCCGCGGCGGGCCGGGCGGCGCGGCGTGACAACCCATAAAAAGCCTATGCGGCGCAAAGGCCGCTCCGGGAGAGCCGATCCCATGACCCCTGCCCCACGTTTCCGCCTCGCGCTGGCCGCCGCGTTCGCGCTCGGCGCGGCCGGCCTCGCCGGCGTTCCCGCCCAGGCGCAAGAGGCCCCCGCCGCCGGCCCGAAGACGCCTCTGCCG
>NZ_JBHTMX010000124.1:0-8798 GCF_042679725.1 Methylopila musalis | reverse complement strand
GCTCCACGCCGCCACCCGCCCGTCGAGGTCGAGCGTGGCGAGCGCCAGCGGATCGGGCGCCGCGGTCAGCATCCCGCGGGGGCCTCGGCGGCGCGCCGGACGGGCGGCGCGAGAGGACAAACGAACGGCTTCAGATCGGTTCCCCGCGAAACATGTCTGCGCGTCCTTGTTCTTGACCGAAATCAAGGAGCCCCCGCAAGACCTGCGCCACGGTATGGCCACAGTCGGAACGCGACGGAGGCCAAAATGGCTTACGCATCGAACGGCATACCGGGGCTCGCCAGCGTGCTGGTCCACATGGACCTCGGCCCCTACGCGCCCAGCCGCGCCAAGCTCGCTCTCGCTTTGTCGGACCGTTTCGGCGCCCGACTCACCGGCGCGGCCGCGCAGGCCATGCTCACGCCGGTCTACGGCGACATGACGCCCAACGTGACGGTTTTCGCAGCCGACGAGGAGCGCCGCCGGGTGGAGGAGGACATCGCCGCCGCCAAGCGCGCCTTCGATCAGGCGACGGGGGGCCGCAACGACGTGCGCTGGACCTCGGACATGGCCGATCCCGACCGCCACATCGTGAAGCAGGCGCGCTCGGCGGATCTGATCGTGCTCGGGCGGCGCGCCACCTACGACGTGGCGGACCCGGCGCTCGGCGTCTCCCCCGGCTATGTGGCGCTGGAGGCCGGCCGGCCGATCCTGGTGGTGCCGCCGGAGCGCGAGGAGCTTCTGGCGCGCCGGGTGGTGGTGGCCTGGAAGGACACCCGCGAAGCCCGCCGCGCCGTGCGCGACGCGCTGCCGATCCTGAAGGCCGCGGACGAGGTGCTGGTGGTGGCGGCGGGCGAGAGCCTGCGCGACGAAGGCGCCGAGGACGTCGCCGACCATCTCCGCCTCCACAAGGTGGACGCCCGGCCCATGCTGCGGGCCGGCGAAACGAACTCCATCGCCCAGGAGCTTCTGGACGTGGCCTCCGACTTCGGGGCGGACCTGATCGTCTCCGGCGCCTATGGGCACAGCCGGACACGCGAATGGTTCTTCGGCGGCGCGACCCGCGACCTGCTCGAGACCTCCGGCGTCTGCCTTCTGATGTCGCACTGAACCGACCCTGCGCCGCCGCGCCCTTGCGGCGGCCGATCGTCCTTACGGGGAGTTTCCTGAAATGACCGCTCTGAGAGCCGCGGCGCTCGTCTTCGCCGCCTCCGCCGCCCTTGCGCCGGCCGCCTTCGCCGCGGACGCGCCCATCGACCAGCCGCCCGCGGCCGTGTCGGTTCCGGCGGAGACCACCGGCTTCCTGCTGCGCGCCCGCGCCATCGCCGTGCTGCCGAACTCGTCGGCGAAGTTCAACACGCCGGGCAGCGCCCACGTGTCGAGCCGGGTGATGCCGGAGGTGGATCTCAGCTACTTCTTCACGCCGAACTTCGCCGTGGAGACCATCTGCTGCGTCAGCACCCACGCCATCAAGGGGCGCGGCGCGCTGAAGGGCGTGAACGTGGGCGACACGTGGGTTCTGCCGGCGACGGTGATGGCCCAGTACCACTTCACCAATTTCGGGCAGTTCAAGCCTTACGTGGGCGTGGGCCTGAACTACTCGATCTTCTTCGGCGAAGACGCCGCCGGCGGCGTGGTGCGCAAGGTGAAGCTCAAGAACTCGGTCGGCCCCGCCGCCCAGGTCGGCTTCGACTACATGATCGACGAGCACTGGGGCGTGAACTTCGACGTGAAGTACATCCACATGCGCCCGAAGATCGACATCGCGACCGCAGGCGGCGGGTCGATCCGCGGCAAGGCCAAGATCAACCCCTGGGTGCTCGGCGCCGGCGTGACCTACCGGTTCTGAGGGTTCTCCGGTAGGCGACGAGGCCCGCCGCTCCGCTCCTCCAGGCGGACCGGCGGGCCTTCGCGTTTTCGGGGGCGCGCGAGCTGGAGCGCGGGTGGCGCGGGTGTTGGACGGCGGGAGTGGGAGCGGCGCCACGCACAGGCGAGCTGCGCCGCCATCTCCAAACGCGCCGACGACGGCCGCGACGTCAGCAGGCGGCGACGTTGACGGCGAGGCCGCCCTGCGAGGTTTCCTTGTACTTCGCCTGCATGTCCGCGCCGGTCTGGCGCATGGTCTCGATCACCTCGTCGAGGGTGACGCGGTGCACGCCGTCGCCCCGGAGCGAGAGCGAGGCGGCGACGATGGCCTTGTTGGCGCCGAAGGCGTTGCGCTCGATGCAGGGAATCTGGACCAGCCCGCCGATCGGGTCGCAGGTCATGCCGAGATGGTGCTCCATGGCGATCTCGGCGGCGTTCTCGATCTGCTCGGGCGTGCCGCCGAGCGCGGCGGTGAGGCCGGCCGCGGCCATGGCGGCGGCGGAGCCCACCTCGCCCTGGCAGCCCACCTCCGCGCCCGAGATCGAGGCCCGGCGCTTGATCAGCCCGCCGATCGCGGCCGCCGTGAGCAGGAACTCCCGGCCACGCTCGGGCGACCAGCCGGGGCAGAAGTCGCGGCAGTAGCGCAGCACCGCCGGCACGATGCCCGCCGCGCCGTTGGTGGGCGCCGTCACCACCCGCCCGCCGGCCGCGTTCTCCTCGTTCACGGCGAGCGCGTAGAGGCTGACCCAATCCACGATCTCGTGCGGGGGACGGCTGTTGACGGAGGAGCGCTGCTCCAGCGTCTCGCGCAGCTTCTTGGCGCGGCGGCGCACCTTCAGCCCGCCGGGCAGCACGCCGTCCTGCCGCACGCCGCGATCGATGCAGTCGAACATGGCGGCCGCGACCGCGTCGAGCCCGGTCTCCACCTCGGAGCGGCTGCGCCGGGCGAGCTCGTTGCCGAACTGCAGCTCGGCCATGGTGCGGCCGCTTTCGGCGCAGAGCCGCAGCAGTTCCGCCCCGCTCTCGAACGGCAGCGGATAGGCCACGTCCTCGTCCGCCTGCTCCTCGCCCGTCGCCACGAACCCGCCGCCGATGGAATAGCGCACCTGCTCGTCCAGCAGGACGCCCGCCCGGTCGTAGGCCCGGAAGCGCATGCCGTTGGTGTGGAACGGCAGCAGCTCCTTGAACTCGAAGATCACATCCCGGTCGGGATCGAACGTCACATGGGAGAGCGCGCCGTCGAGCCGCCGCGTCTCGCGCAGCGCGGCGACGTAATCCGCCATCTTGTCGGGGTCGACCGTCGCCGGCTCGTGGCCCAGCATGCCGAGGCAGAGCGCGAGATCGGTGCCGTGGCCTTTGCCCGTCCAGGCGAGCGAGCCGAAGATCTCGATCTCCACATGGGCCACGCCGTTCAGCAGCGCCACATGGTCCCGGAACGCCCGCGCCGCCGTCATGGGCCCCACGGTGTGCGAACTCGACGGGCCGACGCCGATCTTGAAGAGGTCGAAGGCGCTGATCATGAACGGCTTTCGTGGACGCCCGCCGGCGGCGGACGCTCTATCCTAAAGTCGAATCCGGCGTCGCGTCGAGCGCTGCGCCGCGCCTCTCGAATCGGGCATGCCGCGCCGCGGCGCCATATCCCCGAAGGAAGAGGGATGGTCGAGCGTTCATATGGCGCCCCACCTTACGCGCCCGCGACGCCTCACGTTCTCGCACATGCGAAGGCGTGGAACCCCATCAAAATCGCGCTTCGGCCGCCTCTCGTTCGCAGATGCAAACTCTCACCTGACCACCGGGAACCATCCGCGAAACCGTCCGTTTACGTGCTCGTGATCGCAGCGTGATCGAGGGGGCAGCGCATGAGCGGCGGGTCGGACACCGAAATGGGCGCAGAACGTCAGCCGTCGCGGGGCGCCTTGCGCGGGCTCGACGCGCTGAACTTCTTTCTCGCCGACGTGCGGGACGGGCTCGGGCCCTATCTCGCGATCTATCTTCTCGCCGCGCGCGGGCCGGATCAGGGCTGGAACGAGGCCACGGTTGGCTTCGTCATGACGCTCGCGGGCGTCGCCGGGCTGCTGGCGCAGACGCCCGCCGGCGCGCTGATCGACCGTTTCCGCAGCACCAAGCTTGTGGTGCTGATCGCAGCCGCCGCCGTCACGATCAGCTGTCTGACGCTGCCCTTCGTCTCGAGCTTCGCGCTGGTGGCGATCACCCAGTCGCTCGCGGGCGCCGCCGGCGCCGTGTTCGCGCCCGCCATCGCCGCCATCACGCTGGGCGTCGTTGGGCCAAAACTGTTCGCCCGGCGCATCGGCCGCAACGAGGCCTTCAACCACGCCGGCAACGCCACCTCCGCGGCGCTTGCGGGCGGGCTCGCCTATCTGTTCGGCCCGGTGGTGGTGTTCTGGCTGATGGCGGGCGCGGCCGTGCTCAGCATCGGCGCGATGATGATGGTGCCGTCGAAGGAGATCGACCACGATCTCGCCCGCGGGCTGGACAAGCAGGGAGGCGAGGAGAGCCACGGCCCCTCGGGCCTCTCCGCGATCCTGCAGAACCGGGCGCTGCTGCTGTTCGCGGTGCTCGCCGCGGTGTTCCACCTCTCCAACGCCGCCATGCTGCCGACGGTCGGACAGTTGCTGACCAAGGTGGTCGGCGACAGCTACGCCACCTCGCTCATCGCCATGTGCATCGTGGCGGCGCAGCTGGTGATGATCCCGGTCGCGGCGATCGCGGGCGCCAAGGCCGACCATTGGGGCCGCAAGCCGATCTTCCTCACGGCCTTCGGCGTGCTGGCCGTGCGCGGCGCGCTCTATCCGTTCTCGGACGATCCGTACTGGCTGGTGGCCGTGCAGCTTCTGGACGGCGTCGGCGCCGGCGTCTACGGCGCGCTGTTCCCGATCATCGTGGCGGATCTCACCCGCGGAACCGGACGGTTCAACGTGGCGCAGGGGGCGATCGCGACCGCGCAGGGTCTCGGCGCCGCCGTCAGCGCGTCGGTCGCGGGCCTCGTGATCGTGTCGGCGGGCTATTCGGCGGCGTTCTTCACGCTCGCCTCGATCGCGGCTGTCGGCTTCGTGATTTATCTCGTGGCCATGCCCGAGACTTACGGCTATGAGCCGCCGGTCAGCGAGGATGGCCCCACGGGCGCGGCGCAACCCGCCACGGGCCTGTGACCTCCCGCTTCCGCGCATGGATGGCTTAAGCCGATGAATCTGTCGCTGTTCACAACGCCCGCGCTGCTCGTGGTGTCGAACGTCTTCATGACGTTCGCCTGGTACGGCCACCTCAAGCACAAGGATCAGGCGCTCTGGGTCGTGATCCTTGTGAGCTGGCTGATCGCCTTCGTGGAATACTGCTTCGCCGTGCCCGCCAACCGCTACGGCAGCGAGGTCTACACCCCCGCCCAGCTCAAGGCGATGCAGGAGGCGATCACGCTGATCGTGTTCGCCGGCTTCTCGGTGATGTATCTCGGCGAGCGCTTCACGCTGAACCACGCCATCGGCTTCGCGCTGATCGCGATCGGCGCGACCTTCGTGTTCCGCGCGGGCTCCTGACGTTTCGGCCGTCGCCGCCACGCGACCGGGCGTGGCGGCGACAGCGTTGATCCCCGCTTAGTCCAGGCCGAGCTTGCCGCGCAGCTTGGAGAGGTCTTCCGCCAGCGTGTTCACGGCGGCGGAGAGCGTCTTGCGGTCGCCGTCCGTCAGCTTCTCATAGGACACATAGCCCTCGCCCTGCTTGTACTTGGACAGGATCGTGTCGATGCGCTCGAAGTTGGCGTCCACGGTCTTGAGGAAGGTCGCCTCCTTTTTTTCGATCAGGGGGCGGACCAGTTCGACGATCTTGCGGGAGCCGTCGAAATTGGCGCGGAAGTCCCAGAGATCGGTGCGGCTGTAGCGGTCTTCCTCGCCGGAGATCTTGGTGGCGGCCACCTCCTCCATCAGCGCGGCGGCGCCGCCGACCACCTTCTCCGGCGGGAAGGTGAGATCGGCGATGCTGGCGCGCAGCGCCTTCACGTCGGCGAGCAGCTTGTCGGCCACCGGCGCCAGACCCTCGGTCGAGTTCTTCACCCACAGGCCGTATTCGATGCGGTGAAAGCCGATGAAGTCGGGATTGGCCTCGCCGCCCTCGTGGTCGTCGGCGCGGGAGTCGATCGAGGCGTCGAGGTCGCCGAACAGCTCGGCGATCGGCTCGATCGCCTCGTAGCTGGTGCGCGACGGGGCGAACAGCGCCTTGGCCTTCTCCACGTCGCCGGCCTTGACCGCGCTGGTGAAGGCGGTCACGTCGGCCTCCAGCTTCTCGGTCTTCTCGGTCACGTAGACCTTGTATTCGGCGAGCGGCTCGACGAGGTCGAGCGCGGCGTCGCGGGCGAAGGCGCCGGACGCCAGGACCAGCGCGAGGCCGGCGGCCGTCAGGGAATGCGTCAGCTTCATCGGATCGCTCCAGGTGCGAAGATCGCGGCCGGCCCCGCCGGACGCGCGCGGAAGGGGGAGACGGCCGGCGCTCACCCCGCGCGGCTCGCGCGGGCGGCGGCGATGAGCGCGCGGCCGTAAGGGTCGGACGGAGTCGGGACGCCGGGCAGGACGTAGAAATAGCCGCCGCCCACCGGCTTGACGTATTCCTCCAGCGGCTCGCCATCGAGCCGGCGCTGGACGGCGATGAAGCCTGCGTCCAAATCCGCCTGATAGCAGATGAACAGCAGGCCCTGATCGAGCTGGCCGGACTTCGTGACGCCGTTCGAATAGTTGAACGGCCGCCTCAGGATCAGGTTGGCGTCTGACTTGCCGTCGCGGGGATTTGCGAGACGGATGTGGGAGGTGAGCGGCGTCAGCCGGCCGTCCGTGTCGCGGTCGTAATCGGGCGCGACGAACTCGCTCGCCGAGAGCTTGTCCAGCGGCGCGCCGCTCATCTTGGCGCGGCCCATGATGCGCTCCTGCTCGGCGAGCGGCGTCCGGTCCCAGCGCTCCACGAAGTTGCGGATGATCCGCACCGCCTGGTAGCTGCCGCCGGCGGCCCAGTCCGGCTCGCCATGAGCGTCGCCGACCCACACCACCCGGTCCATCAGCGTCTCGTCGTGGGAGTCCGGATTGGCGGAGCCGTCCCGGAAGCCGAGGAAGTTGCGCGCGCTCTCCGCCGCGCCGTCCGGCCCCGGCGCGATCACCGGCACGGCGCCCTCCTGCTTCCAGCTCAGGATGAGCTGGTCGGGGATCGACTTGATGATGTCCCGCAGCGCGTGGATCGTGGCGTCCTGCGAGTTGGCGCAGATCTGCAGCGCGAGATCGCCGTGGCAGAGGTCGGCGTTGAGCGCGTCGTTCGGAAAGCGCGTCATGCGCGTCAGCCGCTTCGGCTTCAGCGGCGCAAGCCACGGCCGGTCGTCGAACAGCGACGCGCCGAGCGAGACGGTGATGGTGAGCCCGTCCGGCTTCGCCACCGGGCCGAGCAGCCCCGAATCCGCCGGCGGCAGCTTCGGGTCGAGCTCCGGCACCGGCCCGCCCGCGGTCAGGAACGCCGCCCGCTCCGTCAGGCGGCGGAACAGGGCCTCCAGCGCGTCCACGTCGTCCGCCACCACCGCGAAGCTCGCCACCATGCCGTGCGCCGGCCGGGGCGTGACCACGCCCGCCTGCCGCGCCCCGTGGAAGGGCGTGCGGTCCTCCTGCGAGGCGCGGTTGGCGAGCGGCGCGTCGGTGACGTGCGGCTCCGCCCTCGCGGCCGACGCCGCGAAGGGACAGGCCGCGACCAGCCCGCCGACGCCCAGCCCGCCGACGCTCTTGAGCAGCGCTCGCCGGCTGTGTCCCCGATCCGACATCCCGTTCACTCCAGCCCGAGCGCGGCATTGGCCGCCCGGAGCGCGTCCGACAGCGCGCCGAAGCGTTCCGCGAGCGATGCGCGCGCCGGGTCGTCGCGGCCGGCGTTCGGAGCCAGCGCGCCGATCGCCGCGCGCGTCTCCGCGAAGCGCTGGTCGAGCGCGGCGGCCATCTCCGGCGACGCCTCCTTCAGCAGCGGCTGCAGCAGGCCTGCGGCCTTCGCCATGCCGTCGAGTTCGGCGCCGAACTCCGCCGCGTCGCTCTTCGCATAGGGCGCGAGGCCGTGGACCGCCGCGCCGTCCGCCAGCAGCCGGGCCTGCCGCGCGGAGGCGCCGAACAAGTCGTCCGGCGCGAGCTTCAGTTCGCGCAGCCGGGTCTTCAGCGTCGCGGCGTCCTCCGCAAGCTGGGCCGCGACCGGGGTCAGGCCCTCGACCGAGCCTTTGGCGAACAGCCCGTGTTCGATGCGCGGCAGCCCCCGGAAGGCGGGATCGGCCTCGCGAGCGGCCAGATAGTCGGCGGCGCCGTCGAGCGCGTTTTTCAGGTCCGCGAAGCGCGCCACCACGGGATCGAGCCGCCGATAGGCCGCCCTTGCCTCCGCAAAGCGCGCCCTGGCGGCGTCGAGATCGCCCGCCGCGATCGCGTCTCGCAGCTTGGCCACTCCGGCGACGAAGGCGGAGGACTGCAGCGCCAGCGTGACCTTGTGCTCCGAGAGCGGGCCGATGAACGCCGTGATCGGCGGCCGCTTGCGCGCCTCCTCGGAGGCGGCCGAAGGGGTGACGGTCAGGGTTCCGCGCGGGTTCGACAGCAGCCCGCAGGTGATCTGATACGCGCCGGGCTTCAGCTTCGCGGTCAGGCGCGCGCTGAAGCCCGGCGGAATGTTCTCCCGCTCCTCCACCACCATCACGCCGTCGAGGATCTCCCATTCAAGCGTGCGGTCGGAGGCGTTGCGGATGTCGAACACGGTGCGGCCCGCGGGCAGGGTGAGATCGTTGGGATCGCAGCGGCCGTCGCGCACCGTCACGCGGACGGTTTCGTCCCCGGACGCAGGCCCCGCGCCGCGCTGGATGGCGTAAGCGAACAGGCCGGCGGCGCCGAGCCCGAGCAGGCCCGCGCCCGCAAGGCCGAGACGAAGCGCGCGGCGCGACGGCGCGGGCG
>NZ_JBHTMX010000123.1:0-8834 GCF_042679725.1 Methylopila musalis | reverse complement strand
CGAAGCGGTGGCGTGCGGGCCGTCGTCCGGCGCGCGGGCCTGCGCCGGCTGGGCGCGCAGGCGATCGACCGGGACGGTGACGGTCATCTCGCGCGGCCGCGGCGTGACCAGCGTCGCAAGCGCGAAGACCGCGCCGAAGCCGAGGGCCGCCAGCACGCCGAGAACGGTCAGGAAACGCATCAGGCTGGGCATCGCGACCTCTCGTGTCGCCGGAACAGCGGCCGCCTCGTCCCGTACGAGACCACGCCGTGCGGCCGGCGGCAACGCCTTAGGTTGTGCCCGCGGAACCTTTAGGACTAGTTTGCGCGCCGTTCGCGCCCTCCCCGCCGGCTCCGGCTTCGCCCGCCGGGAGCGTACGAACCGGAAGACGGGGCGGCGGAGGATCGCTTGAGCGGGGCGACGGAACATTACAGCGCGGACGAGGGCCAGGCGCGGCGCACGGAGCGGCTGCGCGCCGCGCTCGGCGCGCGCTCCATCGTCCTGGTCGGCATGATGGGGGCGGGGAAATCCTCCGTCGGCCGGCGGCTCGCCGCGGCGCTCGACCTGCCCTTCATGGACGCCGACAACGAGATCGAGGCCGCGGCCGGCGGCATGACGATCCCCGAGATCTTCGCCACCCATGGCGAGGCCTATTTCCGCGCCCGCGAAGCCAAGGTGATCGCCCGGCTGCTGGACGACGGCCCCCGCGTGCTCGCCACCGGCGGCGGCGCCTGGCTCGACCCGGAAACCCGCGCCCGCGTCTCGCACGGCGGCGTCTCCGTCTGGCTCAAGGCCGAGGTGGACGTGCTGCTGAAGCGGGTGCGCAAGCGCTCCAACCGGCCGCTGCTCGCCACCGCCGATCCGGAGGCCGCGCTCCGGGCGCTGGTGGACGCCCGCTATCCCGTCTACGCGCTGGCCGACCTCACCGTGATCTCCCGGGACGCGCCCCACGAGCACGTCATCGCCGACGTGATCGCAGCGCTCGAGCAGCGGCTCGGCCTGACGGCCGCCCAGACCAAGGACCCTCAGCCATGACCGACGCCGCCCTCGCCGCGCGGGAGACCGCAGGCGCCGCCGTGACGGTGGCGCTGGGCGACCGCTCCTACGACATCCTCATCGGCCACGGCCTGCTGCGTCAGGCGGGCGCGCGGGCGAAGGCGCTCGGCGCCCGCAAGATCGGCGTGGTCACGGACGAGAACGTGGCGAAGGCCCATCTGCCGGCCGCCCTCGCCGCCCTGCAGGACGCCGGCCTCGAGACGCGCTCGATCACGGTCGCGGCGGGCGAATCCTCCAAATGCATGTCGACGCTGGCCGAGGTGACGGACCAGCTTCTCGCCGCCCGCATCGAGCGCGGCGATCTGGTGCTGGCGCTCGGCGGCGGCGTGGTGGGCGATCTCGCCGGCTTCGCGGCCTCGATCCTGCGGCGCGGGGTGCGCTGCCTGCAGGCGCCCACCAGCCTGCTGGCGCAGGTGGACAGCTCCGTCGGCGGCAAGACCGGCGTCAACTCCCGCTACGGCAAGAACCTGATCGGCGCCTTCCACCAGCCGAGCCTGGTGCTGGCGGACGTGGACACGCTCGACACCCTGCCCCCGCGCGAGTTCCGCGCCGGCTACGCCGAAGTGGCGAAATACGGCCTGATCGACGACGCCGCCCTGTTCGGCTGGCTGGAGACCGCGTGGGAGGACATCTTCGCCGGCGGTCCGGCGCGGATCGAGGCCATCGCCGCCAGCTGCCGCTCCAAGGCCGCGATCGTGGCCCGCGACGAGCACGAGCACGGCGACCGGGCGCTGCTCAATCTCGGCCACACCTTCGGCCACGCGCTGGAGGCGGACGTGGCCTATGACGGCGGCCGGCTGGTGCACGGCGAAGGCGTCGCCATCGGCATAGCCATGGCGTTCCGCTTCTCCGCCGCGCTCGGCCTGTGCGCGCCCGACGACGCAAGGCGGGTGGAGCGGCACCTGCAGGCGGTCGGCCTGCCCACCTCGCCCAAGGCGGTGCCCGGCGGCGTCTCCGGCGCCGACACGCTGCTCGAGCACATGCGGCAGGACAAGAAGGTGTCCGGCGGCCAGCTCACCTTCATCCTGGCGCGGGGCGTCGGCCAGAGCTTCGTGGCGAAGGACGTGGACGCGGACAAGGCGCTGGCGTTCCTGGCCTCGGAACTCGCCTGACCTTTACGCTTTCCCCGATCGTCACCGGTTCTTAAAGCCCGCCGGCCACAGTGCGGGACTGTCCTTGAACCGGAGCAGCGGGGAACCGGCCCATGGCGCTGAGGCGCGCCGTCATCGCCACCGTCCTGATCGCCGGCGCGCTTCCGTGCCGCGCGGAGGCGCCGGCCGCCTCGCGCCCGGACTACGCGGCGATCGTGCGGGCCGAGGCGGCGGCGCGCGGCCTGCCGCCGGAGGTCGCCGACGCGGTCGCCCACATCGAGAGCGGCTATGATCCGGCAGCCGTCGGCGGGGTGGGCGAGATCGGCCTGATGCAGATCCGGCCTGAGACCGCGGCGATGCTCGGCCATGGCGGCGGCGCGCTCGGCCTGTTCGATCCGAAGACCAACGCCCGTTACGCGGTGCGCTATCTGGCCGAGGCGTGGCGGCTCGCGGATGGCGACCTGTGCCGGGCGCTGATGAAGTACCGCGCCGGGCATCGGGCCGAAACCATGTCGCCGCTGTCGGTGGAGTATTGCCGCCGCGCCAAGGCCTATCTCGCGACTCTCGGCTCGCCGCTCGCGGACGGCGTAGCGCCGGAGCGGGTCGCGATCCGCTCGCTCGCCGGCGACGGCGGTCCGAAACGTGAGGGCTCAGGGGGCGGCGGCCGCAAGGGCGCCTATCTCGGCTGGCGCCCCGGCCGTCACAGCGAGGATGACAACCGGCGCTTCTGGGCCGCCCATGAAAAGCGCATCAAGGCGCTGGAGGCCAAGATCGACGCCCGCCGCAAGGTGAGGATCGCCCGCGGCGGGTGACGACGCATGAAATCAGCCGAGCGCGGCCTCGAAGTTGATCGTGGCGTTCAGCACCTTGGAGACCGGGCAGCCGTCCTTGGCCTTGGTGGCGATCTCGGTGAAGGTCGCCTCGTCGATGCCCGGAACGGTCGCGATCACCGACAGGTCAATGGTGGTGATCTGGAAGCCGCCGCCCTGCTGCTCGATCGAGACCGCCGAGGTGGCGCGGATCTCGTCCGGCGGGAAGCCCGCCTCGCCCAGCATCAGCGACAGCGCCATGGAGAAGCACGAGGCGTGCGCCGCGCCGATCAGCTCTTCGGGGTTGGTGCCCTTCTCGTCGCCGAACCGCTTCTTGAACGAGTAGTTCAGGTCCTGGAGCGCGCCGCTCTCCGTGCTGACCTTGCCCGAACCCTCTTTGACCGGGCCGTTCCAAACCGCGCTGCCGATGCGCTTCATCGTCGTCTCTCCCTTGCTGGTCCAGATCGTCACGCCGCCACGTGCGGGCGGCCTCGGCGATGGAGCTAGGGCGGAAACCCGATTTGGCACGCGTCCCTTTCTTGTCCCGGCCTTGAGCCGGGACCCAGACGCCCGCCGTGTGTGGTGTGAGCGCCCCGGTCGTCGCGTTTTACTTGAGAGCACAGCGGTTCTGGGTCCCGGCTCGAGGCCGGGACAAGAACGATGGCCGACCTCCTCAGGCGCGCGCGCCCGAGGCGTCGACCTGGGCTTCCGGGGTTTCCAGATCCTGCGACGGCGGCGTGCCGCCGTGGATCATGGCCTCGAAGCCGCGCAGGCGCTTGTGGATCGAGAGCAGCTCGATGATCTCCGGCCAGGAGTTCACCAGATACTGGAACGAGGCGCGCACCTGCTCGAAGGCGCTCAGGATCTGCTGCATCGGCCCGAGCGTGATCTTGCCGGCGACGATGGTCGGCGCAAGGATCAGATAGGGGAAGATGTTGTCGATCTGCACATAGGACATGCGGGCGACGTTGAAATAGAGGTAGTGGAAGTAGAGCCGGAAGTAGTTCGACCGCACGTGGGAGAACAGCTCCGTCACGGTCTGGGGCGTGGCGCGGGCGGCGTCGTCCTCGCCATAGACCAGCTCCTTCCGGTAGGCCGCCTCCACGCGCTGGTTGCGGAACTCGAGGCCCGGCAGCTTGGCGCCCACCAGCGCGAGCAGGGTGGTGCCGAAGGCCGCCCACAGGATCGCGGCCACCACCAGCGGATGGGGGATCGCGCCCACGATCGGCAGTTCGCTCACCGGGCCGGAGAGGCGCATCAGGACCGGAAGGAAGGCGATCAGCGTCATCAGCGCGTCGATCATGCTGACGCCGAGCTTCTCCATCTGGGTGGAGAACCGCATCGTGTCCTCCTGCACGCGCTGGGAGGCGCCCTCCACATGCCGGAGCTGCGGCCAGAACGAGGTGTAGTAATCGTTCATCGCCGTGCGCCAACGGAAGACGTAGTGCTGCACGAAGAAGCGCGTCACCACGTAGACCAGCACGCCGACCATCGCGATGCCGGTGAAGGCGAAGGCCTCGCCGTAGAATTCGCCGAGCGAGACCGGGCGGCTCTTGGACAGCGCGGCCTGGACGAGGTCGTAGAACGGTCCGTACCAGTTGTTGATCGCGACCGAGACCTGCACCTGAAAGTAGGTGATGAAGATGATCAGCGCCGTGCCGAGCGTGGACCACAGCGCCCAGGGGTGGCGCGTGGTCACGATCCAGAAGCCGCAGAACAGGCCGGCCATCGCCGCGTAATAGAGGTAGAACCACAGGAACGGCGCCGAGACGAACACCGACGGGCCGATGACCGGGGCGGCGTCCGCGGCCTCCGGCGGCAGCCCGATCCAGCCCCCCGCCGCCCAGCCGCCCGCGTACCACAGCGCGATGGCGAAGGCCGTCCAGGCCAGCGCCGACAGGACGAACGGCTTCGGGTTCGGGAAGAACGAGACGAACATGCGGGGGAGACTCCGGACTGGCGATCACGCTGCGGTGATCGTGGCCTATGGCATACGCCGGATGCGGCGGAGTGAGGGCTGACGCTGCGAAAAAATCTCGGCGCTTGTCCTGACGCCGCCGAAACGCTTCGATCGGGGCGAGCGGCTGCGGGCGAAGGTATGAGGGTTGGGATGCGGAACGGGGCTCTGTCGGGTGGTTTCGCGGTCGCCGTGGCGCTGGCGGCGATCGGCGGCGCGGGCGCGACGGAGCGAACCGGCGCGCGACACGCCGGCGTGGCGTTGACCGAGGCCGAGGCGGGCCGGACGATCCGGCTGCCCGTGGGCGTCGCCTCGACCGTGCGGCTTCGGACCAATCCGAGCACCGGCTACGGCTGGGAGCTGGCGGCCGCCCGCAATCTGGCGGTGAAACGGCCGTTCCGGACGGCGCGAGACTCGAAGACGCCCGCCGGCATGGTCGGCGCGCCCGAGACGGCGGTAATCGTCGTTACGCCCCGCGCCGTGGGACCGGCGTCGCTCACGCTGGTCTACAAGCGCCCGTGGGAGACGCCCGTGGAGCGCAGGCTCGACTTCGCCTTCGTGGCGGAGTGACGGCCGGGCGTCGGGAGACGCCGCCGTCAGGTCTGGTCGTAGACCCAGCGCGTCCTGTCGAACCGGCGGGCGGCGAGGTCCTGACGGTCGATCATGAGATAGGTGGTTCCGTCGCCCTTGCCGTCGGAGCCCATGAGCCGGGTTCCGGCGTAGAACTCGCCGCCATAGGAGAACAGGTGCCGCCACGGCGTGCGGCCCGGCGTCACCGTGGGGCGGCCCTGCTGACCGTCGAGCGTGACCTCGGGATTGCCCTGGATGTCGTCCGGCCAGCCGCCCAGCCGGTCGCCGAAGTGGCCGGACGGCGGCGGCCCGTCGTCGCCCTGGGGCGTGAAGACGCCGTTCTCGGCGGACTGGAACCAGTCCCAGATCGCCCGCCAGCCCGAGCTTTCCGGCGGAAAGGCGTATTTCCAGTGATGGGGCACGGCGAGCGCCGAATGGGGCTCCAGCCTTTCCGCCATGGTGAGGCGGGACCACGGTTCGCTGGCGCCGAAGCCATGGTTGCTGCAGCGGTCGAAGAAGCCGGTCAGCGAGGAGGAGGGCGGCGCGCGCCGCAGGGCGCTGGCCGGACCGTCGCTCCAGAACGCGACCGGGCCGCCGGGCAGCCCTTCGGCGGTGGCGTCCTCGAACACGCTGAGCAGGCCGGAGCGCGGCAGGTCGGGATCGAAGCCGGGCTCGCGGGACAGGGCCGCGAGGTCGAGCTGCGCCATGAAGGCGAGCGGAAAATAGGAGCCGAAGGTGAGGCCGCGCTCGATGGCCGTTGGAACGAGCCGGTCGATCTCCTCGGTGGGGATGCGGCGTTCGTGAGGCTTGAGCGGGCGTTCGGCCCGCGCCCGCCACTCCGCCTCCGTCGTTCGGGCGAAGGCCAGAACCGCCGCCGCCTTCCGCTCCGCGTCCGGATAAGGCGGGCGTTCGGGCCAGTCGAAGCCTTTGGGCAGGTCGGGAAATCCGCCCATCTTGCTCGCGCCGGGCGGGAGCGGGTCGTCCGGCGTCTGGCGCCGCAGGAACAGGAGGACCGGCCGCGCGCTGGCGACGATCGCGTCCGCGGGACCGGACAATCCCCCCGCCGCGAGCGAGCGGCGGAGGTCGTCTTCGGTCCGGAACGCCGTCATGGGTTGAGGCTCAGGCGGCCTGCTCCAGCAGGCGGCGGGCGATGACCTGCGCCTGGATCTCGCCGGCGCCCTCGAAGATGTTGAGGATGCGGGCGTCGCACAGCACGCGGCTGATCGGGTATTCCAGCGCGAAGCCGTTGCCGCCGTGGATCTGCAGGGCGTTGTCGGCGGCGGCCCAGGCCACGCGGGCGGCGAGCAGCTTGGCCATGCCGGCCTCCAGATCGCAGCGGCGGTCCAGATCCTTCTCGCGGGCGGCGAAATAGGTGATCTGGCGGGCGATCTGCACTTCGACCGCCATCATGACCAGCTTGTCGGCCACGCGCGGGAAGTCCGCCAGCGGCTTCTTGAACTGCACGCGCTCCTCGGCGTAGCGCAGGCCGATGTCGAGCGCCGACTGGGCGACGCCGACCGCGCGGGCGGCGGTCTGGATGCGGGCGCTCTCGAAGGTCTTCATGAGCTGCTTGAAGCCCTCGCCCTCGACCCCGCCCAGCAGGTTCGCGGCCGGCACCTCGAAGCCGTCGAAGCCGATCTCGAACTCCTTCATGCCGCGATAGCCGAGCACCTCGATCTCGCCGCCGGACATGCCGGGCGCCGGGAACGGATCGGCCTCGGTGCCGCGGGGCTTCTCGGCCAGCAGCATGGAGAGGCCGCGATGGCCGGGCTCGTTCGGGTTGGTGCGCACCAGCAGCGTCATCAGGTCGGCGCGGACCGGATGGGTGATCCAGGTCTTGGCGCCGTTCACCTTGTAGACGTCGCCGTCGCGGGCGGCGCGGGTCTTGAGGCTGGCGAGGTCGGAGCCGGTGTTCGGCTCGGTGAACACGGCGGTCGGCAGGATGGAGCCGTCGGCGAGCTTGGGCAGGAACTGCGCCTTCTGCTCCTCGGTGCCGCCGCCCATGATCAGCTCCGCCGCGATCTCCGAGCGGGTGCCGAGCGAGCCGACGCCGATATAGGCGCGGCTGAGCTCCTCGGAGACCACGCACATGGCCTCCTTGCCGAGGCCGAGGCCGCCGAACTCCTCCGGAATGGTGAGGCCGAACACGCCGAGCTCGGCCATCTTCTGGATGGTCTCGAGCGGAATGTAGGCGTTGGCGAGATGCCAGGCGTGGGCGTAAGGGGCGACCTCCGCCTCGGCGAAGCGGTGCATCTCGTCGCGGAACTGCACCAGCGTCTCGTCGAGCGCGGGATCGCCGAAGCCGTAGCGGCCGTCGGCCTTGCGGATCAGCTCCGCCAGCTCGTGGCGGGCCTCCGGCGCGCCGCCGTCGGCGATGATGTCCTGCGCGGTCTGGCCCAGCAGCTCCGCCGGACGGTTCGGCGCGAGGCCGAGATCGCGCGCGCGCACGGTCTCGCCCTGGTTCATGGGGATGCCGCCGATGATCTGGGCGAGATACTCGGCCGCGCCGACCCGGAGGATGCCCTCCTCGATCGCGCCGAACTTCCCCTCCTCGCTCAGCCGCTCGCCCCAGTGGGCGAGCTCGCGCAGCGCCATGCGGTAGGTGGCGAGCCAGGCGAGGCCGTGGGTGGCGCGCTGCTCGCGGTCGAGCGCGGCGGCGTCGATCTTGCCGTCCTTGACCACCTTGGCGCGCACGGCGCTCGCGGCTTCGGACAGCAGGGCGTCGAGCGCGGGAAGCACGGCCGAGAGCTGGGCCGTCGCGGCGACGGTCTCCGGCGCGGCGGACTGGGCGAGGGCGGTCATGACGGACTCCGGACAGGAAAACGGCCGGCCACGAATGATCAGGCCGGCCGATGCGACGGTTTCGCCGCATCCTCGCCGGGGAGGGGCTTTGCCGCAATGCACCCTTCGGCGGAAGTCACCGCGGGCCGCGCGGCGAGGGCGACGCCCGCCGCCGCCAGCGCCATGCCGCCGATCTGAATCGGCGTCAGAGTCTCCCCGAACAGGACGAAGGCCTGCAGCGCCGCGGTCGGGGGCACGAGATAGATCAGCGCCGCCACGCGCGAGACCTCGCCGCGCTTGATCATGACCAGCATCAGCATGACGGCGACGATCGACAGCACCACCACCGACCAGCCGAGCGCGAGCCAGGTCTCCAGCGTCCAGTCCACGCGCAGATCCTCGAACAGCAGCGCCGCGGGCGCGGTGACGACCAGCGCGCCCACATACTGGATCGGCGCCAGCGTGCGCAGGTCCGCCCCGCCGAGCGCCCGCTTCTGGTGCAGCGTGGCGGCGGTGACGGCCACCATGGCCGCCACGTTGATCGCGAGCGGCGCGCCGAGCGCCGCCAGCGCGCCTGCGCCCGCGAGCTTC
>NZ_JBHTMX010000122.1:0-8889 GCF_042679725.1 Methylopila musalis | reverse complement strand
CCGCCGCCGGGACGCGCTCCACCCGCGGCGCCCTGAAGGCGGCGGCGGACGCGGCGTTCCGTTCGCCCGGCTCCGCCGGCGCGAAGCCGAAGTCGCCCAGGCCCGTCGCCCAGCCGGCGATTGAGGATGTGCGCGAGGTGCCCAAGGCGCTGCCGGCTCTGCCCGGCAAGGCCGCCGGGGTGCAGTCGATCCCGGTGCGCGACGCGGAGGAGGGGCTGCGGCTCGACCGCTGGTTCAAGGAGCGGTTCCCGGCGCTCGCCTTCGGCCATCTCCAGAAGCTGTGCCGCACCGGCCAGATCCGGGTGGACGGCGCCCGCGCCAAGACCGCGACCCGGCTCTCCGCCGGCATGGTGGTGCGCGTGCCGCCGCTGAAGGACGAGGATGCGGCCGACGAGCCGGCGAAGCCCGCCATCGTGCGCGCGCCGGCGCTCTCCAAGGACGCCGAGTTCCTGAAGAGCATCGCGATCTACGAGGACAAGGACGTGCTGGTGCTGAACAAGCCCCACGGCCTCGCGGTGCAGGGCGGCTCGGGCACCACGCGCCATGTGGACGGCATGCTCGCCGCGCTCACCGATCGCGCGGGCCAGAAGCCGCGCCTCGTCCACCGCATCGACAAGGACACCGCCGGCGTGCTGGTGACGGCGAAGACGCGGCTCGCCGCGGCGGAGCTTGCGCGCGCGTTCCGGTCACGCGCCACCCGCAAGGTCTACTGGGCGCTGGTTCCGGGCGTGCCGCGCACCCGGCAGGGCCGCATCTCCACCTATCTCGCCAAGGGCGAGGGCGACGGGCCCGAGGGCGAGCTGATGCAGGTGGCCGAGCACGGCGACCGCGGCGCGAGCCACGCGCTGACCTATTACGCGGTGGTGGACAACGCCGGGCCGAAGCTGTCCTGGCTGTCTCTGAAGCCGGTCACCGGCCGCACCCACCAGCTGCGCGCGCATTGCGTCCACATCGGCCATCCGATCGTGGGCGATCCGAAATACTTCAACGTCGAGAACTGGGAGCTGCCGGGCGGCCTGCAGAACAAGCTGCACCTGCTGGCGCGCCGCCTCGTCATTCCGCTGCCGAGCGGCAAGGTGCTCGACGTCTCCGCGCCGCTGCCGCCGCATATGGCGCAGTCGTGGAACCTGCTCGGCTTCGACGCCGGCCAGTACGACCCGATCGTCGACGCGCCGGAAGACTGAGCCGTCAGGCGGAGGCGTGGGGCTGGCAGCCGCAGGAGCGGGCGGCGAGCCGGGAGACGTCCCGAAGCTCCACGCGTCCCCGCCCGCAGGCGATGGCGCCGTCGCGCTCCAGCATCTGAAGTCCCGCCGTCACGCTGGCGCGGCGCACGCCCAGCAGGTCCGACAGCTGCGCGTGCGTGACCAGCAGCGCGCCGGGACCTGCGAGGTCGAACGCCTCCAGCAGCCAGCGGGCGAGCCGCTGCTCGACGCTGTGCAGCGCCGCGCAGGCGCAGATGCGCGCGCTCTGGTTGATGCGGGTTCCGGCGTAGGCCATCACGCTCTGGCGCAACGCCAGGGCGGTGGCGAGCGCGTTCTCCATCGCCTTGATCTCGACGGTGAGGCTTTCGCCCGGCGTCACGGCGACGGCGATCCGGGGGAAGGGCGGATGGGCGCCCAGAACGGCGGACACGCCGATCAGCCCGCCCGGCCCTACGAGCCCCGCCTCCGCGCCGACGCCGGCCGTGTCGCGGGCGATGACGGCGACGAGGCCGGCCACGATGAAATGGACATGGCGCAGCGGCGCCCGGCTGTCGGCGAGGACGGCGCCCCGGTCGTGGCGCTCGTCGCGCATGAAGGGGCGCAGGCGCGCGAGGCCGTCCGGCCCGAGCCCCGCCAGAATCGGATGCGTCGCCGCCGGGCGACGGGCCTCCGCCCGCGCCTCGCGATCGCCGAAAACGCCCATGCCCGTCTGTCCCGAGTCGCATGCCCCGGAAACGACAATGGCGTGACTACGGTATAAGGTAAACTACGTAGACCCGCGGAAGCGCGGTCAGATCTGGTAGACGAACGCCTGCATGGCGCCGTCGCCCATGTCGCGCAGCTCCGCCAGCGTGCGCTTGTCCAGCACTTCGGAGATGGCGTCGCGCACGTCGAGCATCATCAGCCGGATGCGGCAGGTCTCCACGTCGTCGCAGTCGTCGCAGGGGATGTAGGCCGAGCGGCTGGCGCAGTTGATGGGCGCGAGCGGCCCGTCCAGCGCGCGCACGATCGAGCCGATCAGGATGTCCTCGGGCGCCTTGGCGAGCTGGTAGCCGCCGGCCTTGCCCTTCTTGCTGGAGAGCATGCCGGCGTTGCGCAGCTCGCCGAGAATGGCGTCGAGGAATTTCTTGGGGATGGCGTTCCGCTCGGCGACGTCGGCCACGAAGGTGGAGCGGCCGGGCTCCAGCCGCGCCAGGTCCACCATCGCCTTCAGGCCGTATTTCGCCTTTTTCGTCAGCATCGCTTCGTTCCGATCGCCGCCCGAGGGCCAGCGGACCTCGCATACCGTTTCAGTCAGTCCTTTGAATATTCAGTCGCTTACTGGATTACCAGTGGCGCGTCAGCGTTTTAGTATTTTCCAGACGCCCGATCCGCCCGCGACCTCCCGTTCGCCGACGCGCAGGACCCCCTTCATGAACACCAGCGAGGAGGTGAGTCGGAACACCTGCGGGTCGATCTCCACGAACTCGCCCATCTGGGCGGCTGAGACGAACTGCATGTCGAACTGGATGGTGACGCTCGGCCGGCCGTCGGCCGCGTCCCAGGCGGCGACGCCGAGCGCCCGGTCCGCCAGCGTCATCAGCATGCCGCCATGGACCACGCCGATCAGGTTGGCGTGCTTCTGCTCGGCGATGAAGCCGAAGGAGCGCAGGCCGTTCTCCCGCCGGCGCACGTAGATCGGGCCGACGAAATCGATGAAGCCTCCGTCCGGGAACAGCTCCCAGCCATGATCCAGCGGGGTGAAGGCGGGCGCGTCGGTCATTGCGTCAGGTCTTTCGCCAGAGATCGGGGCCGAGCACATGGATCGACGCGCCGGTCGAGTCCACCGCCACGGTGACGGGCATCTCCTCCACCTCGAACTCGTGGATCGCCTCCATGCCGAGATCGTCGAAGGCGAGCACCCGCGCGGCCTTCACGGCCTGCGCCACGAGGATCGCCGCGCCGCCGACCGCGATCAGGGAGGCCGCGCCGTGGCGGCGGATCGCCTCGACCGCCGCCGGGCCACGCTCGGCCTTGCCGATCATGGCGAGCAGGCCGGTCTGCGCCAGCAGGGTCTCGGTGAAGCCGTCCATGCGGGTGGCGGTGGTGGGGCCGGCGGGGCCGACCGCCTCGTCCCCGACCGCCTTCACCGGCCCGACGTAATAGATGACGCGGCCGTTGAGCGGGACGGGCAGGGGCTCGCCGCGGGCGATCATCTCCGCCATGCGCTTGTGCGCGGCGTCGCGGCCGGTGAGCAGCTTGCCCGACAGCAGCAGGCGGTCGCCCGCCGTCCACGACCGGACCTCGTCCCGGGTCAGCCGGTCGAGATCGACCGGCCGGGCGGCGTCCGCGGTGCGGTCGCGCACGACGTCCGGCCAGTCCGCGGGCGAGGGGGCGGTGAAGGTCGCGGGGCCGGAGCCGTCCAGCGCGAAGCGCACGTAGCGGTTGGCGGCGCATTGGGGCATCAGCGCCACGGGCTTCGAGGCCGCGTGCGTCGGAAACGTGCGGATCTTCACGTCGAGCACGGTGGTGAGGCCGCCGAGCCCCTGGGCGCCGAGGCCCAGCGCGTTGATCCGCTCGTAGAGCCGCAGCCGCATCTCCTCGATCTTCGAGGCCGGGCCGCGCCGGATCAGGTCCAGCATGTCGATCGGCTCGAACAGGGCTTCCTTCGCGAGCAGCATAGCCCTGTCGGCGCTGCCGCCGACGCCGACGCCGATCAGCCCCGGCGGGCACCAGCCGGCGCCGAGGGTCGCGATCGTCTCCACGATCCAGTCCTCGGCCGAGGCGGACGGGTTGAGCTGCGCGAAGCGGGCCTTGTTCTCCGATCCGCCGCCCTTGGCGGCCACGATCGCCTCCACCCGGTCGCCGGGAACCAGATCCACATGGGTCATGGCGGGGGCGTTGTCGCCGGTGTTGCGCCGCTCGAACAGGGGATCGGCCACCATGGTGGCGCGCAACGGATTGGCCTCGTCGAGATAGGCGAGGCGCACGGCCTCGTTGACCAGCTCCTCGATGCCCCGCGAGGTGGCGAAGCGCACGTTGACGCCGACCTTCAGGAACACGGCGGCGACCCCGGTGTCCTGGCACATGGGCCGGCGGCCGATCAGGGCCATGCGCGAGTTCACGAGAATCTGCGCCATGGCGTCCCGCGCCGCGGGGCTCTGCTCCCGGTCGTGGGCGGCCGCGAGATGGCGCACGAAATCCGCCGGATGGACGTGGGAGACGAACTGCAGCGCGTCGGCGACGCTCCGAATGAAGTCGTCCTCGCGGATGACGGTCTGGGGTTGAAGCGCCGTATCGGCCGTCACCCTCCGGCGTCCACGAGCGCAGGCTGGAACTCCGCCCTGAGCGCCGCGTCGTGCTGGCCGACGGCGGGCACGGGGCGGAGCGTCGGCCGCGCGCCGTCCACCACCGCCGGCGGAGCCAGCACCTCCGCCACGCCGTTCGGCGTCTCCACCGGCAGGGTCGCGGCGCTGCGGTGGCCGACGAGATCGCTCAAGGTCGAGATGCGGCCATAAGCGATGCGATGGCGGTCGAGCACGTCGGTCAGCTCCGCCACGCTGAAGCGGCCGACAGCCGCCTGCACCAGCGCGTCGCAGGCGGCGCGGTGCGCCACCCGGTCGACGTTGGTCGCGAAGCGCGGGTCGGCGCCGGCCTCCGGCGCGTCCAGCACCTCGGAGCAGAAGACGCGCCATTCCGGATCGCTCTGGATCGCGATCACCACCTCGCCGTCGGTCATGCGGAAGGCGCCGTAGGGCGCGATCGACGGATGGGCGAGGCCGAGCCGCGCCGGCTCGCGCCCGCCGTAGCGGCGGGTGAGGTAGGGCACGTTCATGAAATCCGCGAGCGTGTCGAACAGCGACAGCTCGATGTGGCGGCCCACGCCGGTGCGGCCGCGGGCGATCAGCGCCTCGAGGATCGCGGCGTGGGCGGCGTGGCCGGTGGCGATGTCGCAGACCGAGACGCCGACCCGCGACGGGCCGCTCTCCGCGCCGCCGGTGATGGCGGACAGCCCGGTCTCGGTCTGGATCAGCAGGTCGTAGGCCTTGCGGTCGTGGTCGGGCGTGCCGGCGGAGTAGCCGGAGATGTCGCAGCAGATCAGGCGCGGATGCCGCGCCTGAAGCTCCCGCGCGCCGAGCCCGAGCCGCGCCATGGCGCCCGGCGCGAAGTTCTGGATGAACACGTCCGCCCGGGCGATCATGGCCTTCACCAGCGCCAGATCGGCCGGATCCTTCACGTCGACCTGGCAGCTTTCCTTGCCCCGGTTCGCCCACACGAAATAGGTGGACTGGCCGAACACGCAGTCGTCGTAGCCGCGGGCGAAGTCGCCGCCCTGACGCTCCAGCTTGATGACGCGGGCGCCGGCGTCCGCGAGCCGCGAGGTCGCGACCGGGGCCGCCACCGCCTGCTCCATCGCCACCACCAGAACGCCGTCGAGCGCTCCCGCCATCGGTCCGTCTCCCCGCGTTGTCGGCCTGACTGTTTTAGCGCCCGAGGGAGGAGGACAAGTCAAACCCGCCAATGGACGCGGGCCTTTCCCGCGTTAGGGGTGTTTTCACGTTTATGCACTTTTAGATTGAGAATCGCTTTCGCCCATGCACGCATCGCGTGTGCATTCCGCACGGTCGGGGGCGGCCATGGCGAGTGAGGCGATCGAGGCGTTCATCGCCCGCTGGCAGGGGCGCGTGGGCGGGCAGGAGCGGGCGAACTACGCGCTGTTCCTGACCGAGCTCGCCGATGTGCTCGGGGCGCCCCGGCCGGAGCCGGCCTCCGTTGAGGGCGACAACGACTACGTGTTCGAGCGCGTGGTGCGGGAGACGCTGCGCGACGGCTCGGTCTCCCACCGGCGCATCGACCTCTATCGCCGCGGCTGTTTCGTGCTGGAGGCCAAGCAGTCGCGCTGGCCGGGCACGACCAAGGCCATGGTGGAGGAGCGCGGACCGGCCCCCGCGACGCCGGGACGGCGCGGCGCCGACAAGGCCTGGGACGTCCTGATGATGAACGCCCGCAACCAGGCCGAGCGCTATGTGCGCTGGCTGCCCGAGGGCCACGAGCCGCCGCCCTTCGTCATCGTCTGCGACGTGGGCCACTGCCTGGAGCTCTACGCCAACTTCCGGAAGGACGGCAAAGCGTACGATCAGTTCCCGGACCGGCAGGGTTTTCGGGTCTATCTCGAAGATCTGCGCCGGCCCGAAATCCGCGACCGGCTGGCGCGGGCGTGGTCGGACCCGCAGTCGCTCGACCCCACCCGGCAGGCGGCGCGCGTCACCCGCGCCATCGCGGGACGCCTCGCCGCCGTCTCCCGCCAGCTTGAGACGCGGGGCCACGAGGCCGAGGAGGTGGCGCAGTTCCTGATGCGGCTGCTGTTCACCATGTTCGCGCAGAGCGTGGAGCTGATCCCGAAGGGCGCCTTCTCCGCGCTGCTGGCGGAGTGCGAGGCGGACCCGGCCCTGTTCGAGCCCATGGTCGGCCAGCTGTGGCGCGCCATGGACACCGGCGACTACGCCTTCGCGCTCAAGCGCCGGGTGTCGCGGTTCAACGGCGCGTTCTTCAAGGACCCGGTGGTGATCCCGCTTGAGGCGGCGGACATCGCGGAGCTGCGCGCGGCCGCCGCCTTCGACTGGCGCGAGGTGGAGCCCGCGATCTTCGGCGCGCTGCTGGAGAAGGCGCTCGACCCGGCCGAGCGCCGCAGCCTCGGCGCCCATTACACGCCCCGCGCCTATGTGGAGCGGCTGGTGCTGGCCACCGTGATCGAACCTTTACGCGCCGACTGGGCGGCGGCCTTGGGCGCGGCCGAGCGGCTGCGCGGCGAAGGCCGGATCGCCCAGGCGCGGGGCGTGGTGGCGGCGTTCCACCGCCGGCTCTGCTCGACGCGCGTGCTCGATCCCGCATGCGGGACGGGTAATTTTCTGTACGTGACGCTGGAGATGATGAAGAGGCTCGAGGGCGAGGCGCTGGAGGCGCTGGCCGATCTCGGCGGGCAGGAGGGGCTGTCGGGGCTCGAAGGCCACACGGTGGACCTGCGGCAGCTGCTCGGGCTGGAGAAGAACCCGCGCGCCGCCTCGATCGCCGAACTGGTGCTGTGGATCGGCTATCTGCAATGGCATGCGCGCACCCGTGGCGGCGCGCCGGGCGAGCCGATCCTGCGCGCCTTCGGCAACATCACGGTCGGCGACGCGGTGCTCGCCGAGGGCGACGGCCCGCCGCGCCGGCCGGACTGGCCGGAGGCGGAGTTCATCGTCGGCAATCCGCCCTTCATCGGCGGCAAGGACATCCGCGAGCGGCTCGGGACCCGCTACGCCGAAGCCCTGTGGGCGGCGCACCCGCACATGAACGAGAGCGCCGACTTCGTCATGTACTGGTGGGACCGGGCGGCGGAGCGGCTGACGGCCGACGGGACGCCGCTGCGGCGCTTCGGCTTCGTCACCACCAACTCGATCTCGCAGCTGTTCCAGCGCCGCACGCTCCAGCGCCACATGGAGGCGGAACGGCCGGTGGCGCTGGTGATGGCGATCCCGGACCATCCCTGGACCAAGGCCGCCCCGGACAGCGCCGCGGTGCGCATCGCCATGACGGTTGCGGAGGCCGGCGCGAAGGACGGCGCGCTGCGGCGGGTCACGCGGGAGGACGCGCTCGACACCGACGCGCCGACGATCGAACTCGCGGAGCGCGTCGGCCGCATCAACGCCGACCTGACGGTCGGGGCGGACGTGACCAAGGCCGCCGCCCTTCGCGCCAATGACGGACTGTGCTGCCCCGGCGTGAAGCTGCATGGCTCGGGGTTCATCGTCGCGCCGGCTCAGGCGCTGGCATGGGAAGAGGCGTGCGGCGCGGTGACGGACAAGCGGGTTCGGCCCTACCTTGGCGGCCGGGACCTGACGGCGAGACCTCGGGACCGTTTTGTGATCGATCTGCTCGGTGTTGACGAGGCGGAGATACGTCGGCGCTGGCCTGAGCTCTATCAACATCTTCTGGCGACGGTGAAGCCTGAGCGCGACCGCAACAACCGCGCGACCTATCGGGACCAATGGTGGCTTCACGGCGAGCCGCGGCGGGAGTTGCGCCCCGCCCTCGAAGGCCTGCCGCGCTTCATCGCCACCACCGAGACGGCCAAGCACCGGGTGTTCCAGTTCCTCGACGCCGCCGTGCTGCCGGACAACATGGTGGTCGCGGTCGCCAGCGACTGCGCCTTTCACCTCGGCGTGCTGTCGTCGCGCATCCACGTTCTGTGGGCGCTGGCGGCGGGAGGCCGTCAGGGTATCGGAAACGATCCCCGGTACTCGAAATCCCGCTGCTTCGATCCGTTCCCGTTTCCCGTCGCCACGTCCGGCCAGCAGGCGCTGATCGCGGCGCTCGCGGAGGAGATCGACGGGCATCGCAGGCGCGTGCTCGGCGCGCGGCCGCGCCTCACCGTCACGGCGCTTTACAACGTGCGCGAGCGGCTGCGGGCGGGGGCGCGGCCGGGCGATCTGACGCCCGACGAGCGGCGCGTCTTCGACGACGGCCTCGTGCTGTTGCTCGACGACCTGCATGACCGGCTCGATCGCGCGGTGGCCGCGGCCTATGGCTGGCCCGCGGAGGCCTCGGCCGAGGAGGCGCTGGCGCGGCTCGTGGCGCTGAACTGGATGCGGCGGACGGAAGAGGCGCGGGGACGGAACCGCTGGCTGCGGCCGGAGCATCAGGCGCAGCGGTTCGCGCCGCCGGCGGA